>NZ_JBEZBT010000018.1:80957-134662 GCF_040647235.1 Streptomyces sp. NPDC042638 | reverse complement strand
CGTGCCCGCCTGGAGCGCGCCCGTCGGGGGCGCGCCCGCCTCGGGCACGCCCGCCTGGAGCGCGCCCGTCCGGGGCGTGACCGCCTCGGGCACGCCCGCCTGGGACGTGCCCGCCTGGAGCGCGCCCGTCTGAGGCGCACCCGCCTCGGGCACGCCCGCCCGGGGCGCGCCCGCCTGGAGCGCGCCCGTCTGGAGCGCGCCCGTCTGGAGCGCGCCCGTCTGGAGCGCGCCCGTCTGAGGCGCGCCCGTCCGGGGCGCGCCCCCCTGAGGCGTGGCCGGCCGGGGCGCGCCGGTCTCGGGCGTGCCCGTCTGGGGTGTGCTCTGCATCCGTCACCTGCCGGGTCGGGGGGCCGGGCGCCGCTGCGCCCGGCCGCTGGCTGGGGTCGAGGGGTGCCGCCGGGGTCAGGCGGCGGCCGTGATCTCGCCGATGTCGGGCAGGGCCAGCAGTACCGGCGGGTGGGACCAGCCGAGGGGGCGCAGGGTGAGGTTCCGGTGCAGCACGGTGTCCGGGCCGATGGTGATCGGTCCGACGGTACCGACGAGGAGCTCCTGCCGTCCGGGGCACGGGACGTCGTCCGGGTACGTCCCGTGGCTCACGGCGTGGATGAACCAGGTGCCCTCGGGCACTCCGGTCAGCTGGAACGGGCCTGGCTCGGTGATGACCGCTCGGACGGCGGGACATCGCTCCAGGATCGGGCTCTCGAACACGCCCAGGTAGACCGTCGAGACTTCGGGATCGGGCACCACCACCGTCCCGCTCACGGTGCTGGTGTGTGAGTCAGCCCCGGTCCACTCGGCCCGCTCCGCCCTCTGCGCCGACCACTCGGCGCGTCCTCGGCGGCGCTGGCGGTACTGGGTCGGGGAACAGCCCACCGACTCGGTGAACCGGCGGGTGAAGCTGCCCGTGCTGCTGTAGCCCACCTGCACGGAGATGTCGGAGACGTTGAGCGGTGTCGTGAGCAGCAGCCGCTTGGCCTCCTGGAGCCGGACGGCGCTGAGGAACCGTCCGGGCGTGACCCCGGTGACGCGGCGGAACGTGCGCAGGAAGTGGAACTTGCTGACCATGGCCGACTGAGCCAGTTCGTCCAGGCTCAGTGGCTCGTGATAACGCTCGCGGATCGTGTTGACGGCGTACTCGATCAAGTGCTCCATGAACCGTCCCCCTGAAATATGGCATGGCGCGCCGCACGCCCCGCCACGCGCACGGCTGAGCCGTGTGTGCGTGGAGAGCCGCGGCATGACAGCTGGACCGAACTCGTGGAAGCGGCCAGACCGGGGGCTGTTGTCCCCCCGGGCCGGCCGCCGGATTGCGCCAACCCGCACATCCTCACGCGGCCCCGCCCCGGGTGTCTTCTTCAATCTTGCGTTTTCTAGAGCACCGCTACAGTGAAATGGTCACGGGACTCCCGCGGGCTCGAACAAGCCCAGCAATCACGGAGAAGACCGGCCCGGCTCCGGGCTGCGATCCTCTGCGCTGGGCGCCCCGCATCACCACCGCGGTGGCCGTGCCCCGGCAACCGCGCAACGACTCTGTGACGAAAGGGAGTTCATGAACGAAACGAGCGTCATAGCACTCACCGCCGACGAACTCGCCGTGTGGGACCGGATCGAGGTCTGGGACCTCACGGAGGTGTGGGACCTGGCGGAGGTGTGGGACCACGCCGAGGTGTGGGACCACGCCGAGGTGTGGGACCGCGCCGAGGTCTGGGACCAGGCCGAGGTCTGGGACCGCGCCGAGGTCTGGGACCTGGTCGCGGCCTGACCGGCTGATTCGTATGCGCCGGTCCGGCACGGGCCGCCTCGCGCGGCACGGGCCGGACCGGCTCCTCCGGCAGCGGAAGGAGAAACCCCCGATGACCACGCACGGCCTGCAGCCGCCGCCCGCCACCGCCGTACTGAAGGTGCGGACCGGTGTCGACGAGGGCTGGGACGACCGGCTCGGCGGCAACGCCCCGGCGACACTGCGCCGGCGCTGGATCACGCTCGCCGAAGGCCGCATACCCGGCGGTGCCCGCACCTTCGCCCTCCCCGGGACCTGCGGTGACGAAGTCGCGCTGGTGGGCGGGGTCATGACGGAGCCGACCGGTCATGTGCGCTTCGACCCGCACCGCGTGCTCTCGGGCGGTTCGGTCGCCGACGGCGTGGTGCCGGACGGCCCGCACCCCTGGGCGGGACTGCCCGCCGAGCGGGTCTTCCCGGGCTGCCTGCTGATGTTCCCCAACTACGAGACGGCTCCGGCCGGCCCCGGCGCACACGACCCGCGGGCGCTGCACGCCTACGTGGCCGCCCTCCTCGCCTGGTGCCGCGCGGAGGGGCTGCGCAGCGTATCGGCGCTGTTCCTGCGGCCGGACCACCCCGAGTTCCTCGACGCCCTCGCCGAGGCGGGCTTCGCGGTGGTGCCGATGGTCGAACGCTGCGACATGGAGGTGACCTGGCAGGACTTCGACGGCTATGTCGCGAGCCTGCCCCGCAAGCGGCGCTTCGCCGTGCGCCGCGAACTGCGCGACATCGCCGCCGCGGACGTCACGGTGACGGAGCGCACCCTGCGCGACGAGGAACCGGAACTCATCGACCTGCGCGCCCAGTTGGTGACGAAGTACGGCGGCGTCCCGGACGCGCGGCGCGAGGCCGGCTCGCTGCGCCACCTCCGCGAACACTTCGGCGAGCGGAACGTGCTGGTCGTCGAGGCCCGCCAGCGCGGCAGGCTGCTCTCGTTCACCCTGCTGGTACGGGACGGAGACCAGTGGACGGTGCTGATGAGCGGCACCGACTACACCCACCCGGACGCCTCGTTCACCTACTTCGCCACGATGTTCTACCGCCCGGCGGAACTGGCCCCCGAGTACGGCATCCGGTCCTTCGCCTACGGGCTCGGCACCCTTCAGGCCAAGCGGCTGCGCGGATGCACGGTCAGCTCCCTGTCCGCCGCCGCCCTGCTGCTCGACTGATTCCCGAACGACTACGGAGGTCTTCCGTGCCCTCGACCCCGCCACCGTCCCACGACGGGAAGGTCCTGCTCGTCGCCGACCAGGGGCTGCAGTCCGCCGAGCACATGACGGCGAGACAGGTCGACCGCAAGGTCGCCGACTTCTGGGCCGGTATCGGCGGTGCCGGGTTCTTCGACGCGCTCACCCGCCGGTTCTACGAACTCGTCTCCGCGGACGCTGTGCTGGCCCCCCTGTTCCCGGTGCCCGACTGGGACCGGCACGCCGCCCGGCTCGCCGCCCACTTCGGCCGCATCTACGGCCAGAACGACCTGACCGCGGCCTGGGATCCGCGCATGCACCAGGCGCACGCCCACTTCCTCATCACCCGTGAGCAGCGCCTGCGGTGGCTGGAGCTGATGCGGGAGGCCGGCACCGCGCTGGACGCCCCGGAGCCGCACTTCACGGAGTTCCTGACCATCATGAAGATCGCGAGCGGTGAGATGACCGCGGTGTCCCGGGGTGCGGCGCTGGCCCGGGGGGAGCGGTTCCACTGGGACGGATCGCCCGCATGAGCGCCGCCGTCCGCTCGGTGGCCGTGGTCGGAGGCGGTCCCGCGGGCAGCGTCTGCGCGCTGGAACTGTCCCGGCTGCTGCCCGGCACGGCCGTCGACCTGTACGACCGGGACGACGAGGGGCCCGGCGCCGGGATCGTGATGACCCACGACTTCGCCGAGCGGCTGAAGGCCGTCCATCCCGAGGCCCTGCACGTGCCGGAGTCCGCCTGCGCCTCCTGGGACCACACGGTCACCGTGATCGGCGGGGAACGGATCGTCTCCGGCGCCTTCGGCATGTCCGGCCTGTCCCGTCAGGTCTTCCGCGCCCATGTGCGCGAGCTGGCCGCCGCCCGTCCCAATGTGCGCCTGATCCGGCAGACCGTGACCGAACTGCCGTCCCGCGCCGACGTGGTGGTGCTGGCCAACGGCGCGGGCAGCGGCCAGCGCCGCACCCTGCGGCACCGGTTCGGCACCGCGACGGCGGCGGGCCGTACCCGCTACCTGTGGCTCAGCACCCCGACGGTGGTCGAACCCTGCTTCCTGCTGAAGGACCTGGGCCCGGGACCGCTCGTGGTGCACGCCTACCCGCACGGCCCGGCCGAGAGCACCTTCATCGTGGAGGCGGATCCGGACACCCTCAATGCCCACGGCTTGCTCGACCCGCCGGTCGCGGAGGTCGAACGCAGGCTGGCGGCGCTGTTCTCCGCCGAGCTCGCCGGCGCGCCGCTGACGGCCCGGACCAACAGCTGGCAGGCGTTCCGCACCGTGGTCAACCGGCGCTGGTTCCACGAACGCGCGGTGCTCGTCGGCGACGCCGCGCACACGGTCCACTTCTCCACCGGCTCGGGCACCGCACTCGCCATCGACGACGCGCTGTGCCTGGCCCGCGCGCTCGCCGAACACTCCGACCCGGGGGACGCGTTCGCGAAGTACGAGGCGGCCCGCAGGCCGGTCGCGGAGCAGGCGCAGGCGGAGGCGCGGGAGAGCACGGCCTGGTTCGAGCAGCTGTGCCGCGTCGGACGGCTGCGCGGCCACCAGACGGTGTTCGCGCTGCGCAGCCGCCGCCAGGCGAACACGTTCAGCCGGCTGCGCGAGCGGGATCCGGAGTTCGTCGCGCGCACCGTGGCCGTGCTCGCCGGGCACGCCACCGACGCCGAGCCGGTCGATCTCCCGCTGACCGTGGGACCGCTGCGGCTCACCCATCGCCTGGTACGCCTGGATGTCGACGGCAGCAACTGCGTCCTGCGGGGGCCGGACGGGACCCGGGCGGCCGGCCTGGTGGTCGACCGCACCCCGTCGCACCTGCCGGCCGGGGTGGACTTCCTGGCCGTGCCGGCACGGCCCGGCCCCGGCCGGGTGACCCGGAGCGAGGCCGCCGACCGGGTCCGCGGCTCCGCTGCCGTGCCGGTCGCACTCCTGGTCCCGCAGGGGCTGTCCCGCGACGAGGCCAACACCCTGATCGCCGCGGGCCGCACCGATCTGGTGGCCCGCTCGTGACCGGCCGGGCCGCGGCCCGCGGCGGGTCAGAAGTAGCGGCTCATCAGCTCGACGGACCACTCCGGCACCCGCACCTCACCGCGGGGGGCGAACTCGGGCAGGTACGGCTTGACGTCCAGGACCGGGGTGCCCTCGACGGCGTCCAGGCCCCGCACGGTCAGCGCCAGCCCCTCGACCGCCACCAGTTCGCAGACCGTCACACCGAGGTGGTTGGGGCGGTTGGGCGCGCGCTGCGCGAGGATGCCGGTCAGCGGCCAGTCCGGGTTGCCGCGCGGGTGCTGGTCGCCCCGGCAGGTCCGCACCGCCTGGTGGAACGAGAAGATCACCTCGATGTGCGAGTAGGCGTCCAGCCCCCTGGTCGCCGTCTCGTCGAGGGCCGCGGCGTCCAGCTCGACGCGGGACAGCACCTCCCCCCATCCGTCGCGCAGCGACGGCTCACGGCGCGCGCTGCGGACCACTCCGATGGGGCTGATCGGCTTCATCCGGCATCCCTCCCACGGCGCGGGCGGCTGAGCACGGCAGCGCTCGACGGGCCGTCCCGCGCAACGTCAACTCCTCGACAGCCTACGGAGGTTCCGTCATGGGACGACTGATGGCGCGGCTGCTGCCGGAGCCGGGGCCGGGCCGGCTCCTCGTCCTGTGCACCGCTGTCGCCAGCCTCGGCAACGGACTCTACGTGACCGGCGGCGCCGTCTACTTCGTGCAGATCGTCGGGCTCTCCCCCGGTCAGGTGGGCCTCGGTCTGTCGGTCGCGGGCGTCCTGGCCCTGCCGCTGGGGGTGCCGGTCGGGCACATCGCCGACCGGTTCGGCCCCCGCGGCACCACCGCCCTGCTCGCGCTCGGCAAGGCGGTCGCCCTGGTCGCCGCGGCCTTCGCGCATTCCTTCGTGGCGTACCTCCTGGTGGCCGCGGCCCACGGGGCGGCGGAGCAGAGCGGACATGTGGCACGCGGTGCGCTGGTCTCCGGTGTCATGGGCCGGGAGGGCCGGGTGAAGCTGTCCGCGTACATGCGGAGCGTGTTCAACGGCGGCTTCTCCCTGGCGTCGCTGGCGGCGGGCCTCGTCATCGCGGCCGGCTCGCGCGGCGCCTATCTCGCCCTGTTCTGGGGCAACGCCGTGGCCATGGTGCTGGTCGCCGGACTGTACCTGCGGCTGCCCCGGGTCCCCGGCCGGCCACGGAGCGCCACCCGGGAGCGCCGGCCGGCCGCGGCCGTCCGGGACGTGCCCTATCTGCTGGTGGCCCAGGTGTCGGGGATCGCCCGGATCGGGCCCACCGTGCTGGCGCTCGGCGTTCCCCTGTGGCTGGTGACGCACACCGACGCGCCCCGCGCCCTCGCGGCCTGGCTGATGCTGGTCAACACCCTCATGGTGGTCTTCCTCCAGGTACGGCTGGCGCGGGACGCCGACACGGTGAGCGGAGCCGCCCGGCTGCAGCGCATCACCTTCCTCGTCCTCGCCGCCGCCTGTGCGACGGTCACGGTCACCGGCACGCTGCCCGGCGCGGTGGCCGCCGCGGTCCTCGTCGGCGCCGCCGTGCTGTTCACGTTCGGCGAGATCTGGGGCGAGGCGGCGCGGTGGGGGCTGCGCTACGAACTCGCCCCGGCACACGCGCAGGGCCAGTACGGCGGGGTCTTCGCGACCGGCGACGCCCTCGCCCTGATCGCCGGGCCGACGCTGGTCACCACGGTCCCGGACCGGCTCGGCGCGACCGGCTGGCTGCTGCTGACCGCTCTCTTCCTGGCCGCGCTCGCCGCCGGCGGCCCGGCGGTGCGCTGGGCGGAGCGCACCCGCGTGCCGGAACCCGTACCGGAGGCGAAGGTGCCACAGCCCCGGCACGGATGAGCCGGCACCGCCCCTCCAGCATCCCGCCCCGCGCCGACCGAGCCCGGCGGACCGGTCACCGCCGGTCCGCCCGCAGATCCCCTCGCCCACTCACCCGAAGGAGTTCCGCTCATGTCCAGTGACCTGCCCGCTTTCACCGATCTGATCCGACAGGCGAAGTACTCGGCGATCCACCTGGAGACCCGGGACATGTACACCCCCAAGGGCCCGGTGTTCGTGGACTGGCAGGCCGGCAAGCCCATCGAGTTCGACCGCCACCAGGACTGGGTGGACCTGGTCGGGGAGACCGTCGGCCGGGGTGTCGACTGGCGGCGTGCCCGCATCGTCTCCGAGCCGGTGACCGACTTCATCCAGTACGAGTGGGAGACGACGACCATCGTCAACGTGCCGGCCGGCGAGAAGGTGCGCTGGCTGCGCCGCAAGGACGCCTCGGACCTCATGCTGCCCGGCAACGACTTCTGGGTGTTCGACGACAGCCTGGTGCGCTTCACCCACTTCGCGGGCGACGGCTCCTGGGGTCCGCACGAGTTCTCCGAGGACCCGGCGCTGATCCGCCGGTGCACCGAGGCGTTCGAGGCGGTGTGGCAGCGGGCCGTCGACCACGCGGACTTCACCCCCGAGTGGCACCCGGAGGGCTTCGAGGGCGAGCCGCACCGTGTCTGAGCCGGAGCCGTACGAACCGATGCCCGACGACTGGCAGCGGGCCCTCGCCGTCGTCGCGCACCCGGACGACCTGGAGTACGGCCCGGCCTGCGCGATCGCCGGCTGGACGGCGCAGGGGCGGGAGGTGGCGTACGTGATGGTGACGCGTGGCGAGGCCGGGATGGACACCGTCGACCCGGCGGAGGCCGCCCGGCACCGGGAGCGGGAGGAGATCGAGGCCGCGGCACTGGTCGGCGTCCAGGACGTGACCTTCCTCGACCACCGCGACGGCGCGGTGGAGTACGGGCTGCCCCTGCGCCGTGACATCGCGGCCGCGATCCGCCGTCACCGCCCGGAGATCGTGATCACGCTCAACTTCCACGAGCGGTGGCGCGGCGGCGACTGGAACTCCCCGGACCACCGTGTCGTCGGGCGCGCCCTGCTGGACGCGGCCGGTGACGCCGGGAACCGGTGGATCTTCCCGGAGCTGCTGGCCGAGGGGCTGGAGCCGTGGAAGGGCGTGCGGTACGCGGCGGTGGGCGGATCGCCGGGGGCCCGGCACGCGGTGGATGTGACCGACTGCTGGGAGAAGGGGGTGGCCGCGCTGGCCGCGCACCGCACCTATCTCGACTACCTGGGGCCGGACCACCCGATGGCGGACGCCCGGGCCTTCCTGGAACGCAAGGTGGAGAGGTTCGGCAGGCGGTTCGGCGGCCGGCCGGCCATCGCCTTCGAGCTGATCGGCATCTGACCCGCACGGCCGTGCCGACCCCACGCCCCGGGAGCCGTCCTCCGGGGGCGTGGGGTCGGGCGCCGGGACGGGCCGGGTGCGGGGCAGGCGGGGCGCTGACTCGGCAGAGGTCAGCATGAGACCCCCCGAACATGGCTACAGATGACGACGGGTGCACATCCGCCCGAGTCCAAGATCCTTGCGGTGACCTGGGAAACACCGGTTCCAGGCGGAGCCGGTACAGTGAGGAGCGAGCCGTGTTCTACCACCTGCTCAAATATGTGCTGCTGGGTCCCCTGCTCAGACTGGTCTTCCGTCCCCGGATCGAGGGTCTGGAGCACGTACCCGCCTCGGGTCCGGCGATCGTCGCCGGCAACCACCTGTCCTTCTCCGACCACTTCCTGATGCCGGCGATCCTGAAGCGCCGCATCACCTTCCTGGCCAAGGCGGAGTACTTCACCGGCCCGGGGGTGAAGGGCCGGCTCACCGCGTTCTTCTTCCGCAGCGCCGGTCAGATCCCGGTGGACCGCTCCGGCAGGGAGGCGGGACAGGCCGCGATCCGCGAGGGTCTCGGGGTGCTGCGCAAGGGGGAGTTGCTCGGCATCTACCCGGAGGGCACGCGCTCGCACGACGGCCGGCTGTACAAGGGCAAGGTCGGGGTCGCCGTGATGGCGCTGACCGCGGGGGTCCCGGTGGTGCCCTGCGCGATGATCGGCACGTTCGAGGCGCAGCCGCCCGGCAAGGTCGTACCCCGGATCCGCCCGGTGACCATCCGCTTCGGCGAGCCCCTCGACTTCTCCCGCCACGCCGGCATGGAACACGAGAAGACCGTGCTGCGGGCGGTCACCGACGAGATCGTCCACGCCATCATGTCGCTGTCCGGGCAGGAGTACGTCGACGAGTACGCGGGCGTCGTCAAGGAACGGCAGGCGGCCGAGCAGGGCGCGCGGGAGCGCAGGTTCCCG
The DNA here is from genome assembly GCF_040647235.1 of Streptomyces sp. NPDC042638. Lineage (NCBI taxonomy): Bacteria > Bacillati > Actinomycetota > Actinomycetes > Kitasatosporales > Streptomycetaceae > Streptomyces > Streptomyces sp. NPDC042638. The sequence continues at coordinate 125,508 of NZ_JBEZBT010000018.1, read as the reverse complement.
CGGGCCCCGCTCGGCTGACCTCTGCCGTCGGCAGAAAGAGGCCCCCGCCCGCGGCCCGCGTGCCTACGGTCGCCGTATGAAGAGGGCTGTGGTGATCGGGGCGAGCGGGCAGATCGGCCGTCCGGTGGTGGAGGCGTTGACGCGGGACGGCTGGGCGGTGACGGCCGCCTCACGCGGCGGCGGCCGGGACGCGGCGTGGGACGAGGGAGTGCGCACGGCCCGCCTGGACCGGGCCGACGGCGCGGCCCTGGCCCGCCTGGTGGGCGACGGTTGCGACCTGCTGGTCGACGTGGTCGCCTACGACGCCGCTCACGCGCGGCAGTTGACGGGCCTGGCGGACCGGATCGGCTCGGCGGTGGTGCTGTCCAGCGTGGCGGTGTACGAGGACGGCGCGGGGCGGGGTTTCGACACCCAGGGTGAGCCGGACGGTTTCCCGGTCTACCCGGTGCCCGTTGCCGAGACGCAGCCGACGGTCGCGCCGGGGGCGGCGACCTACGCCACCCGCAAGGCGGCGCTGGAGCGCGAACTGTGCGCTCCCGGGGGCGGGCTGCCGGTCACGGTGCTGCGGGCGGGCGCGGTGCACGGGCCGTACAGCCCGCTGCCGCGCGAGGTGTACTTCGTCAAGCGGAACCTGGACGGGCGCCGGCGGCGGGTGCTGGCCCACCGGGGGGAGAGCCGGTTCCATCCGTCGAGTGCCCGCAACATCGCCGAGCTGGTGCGGCTGGCGGCGGCCCGGCCGGGCTCCCGGGTGCTCAACGCCTGTGACGGGCGGCCACCGACGGCCGCCGGGATCGGCGCCGCGATCGACGCAGTGATGGGGGCGCGGACCCGGACCGCGTATCTCGACGGGCCGCCGGCCGGTTCCGTCGGCCGGTCTCCGTGGTCGGTGCCGCTGCCGGTGGTGTTCGACATGTCCGCCGCCGAACGGGAGCTGGGCTACCGGCCGGTGGTGTCGTACGCCGAGAGCCTGCCGGAGACGGTGGAGTGGCTCACCGGGGTGCTGCGCGGGCGGGACTGGCGGGCGTGTTTCCCGCTGCTCGCCCAGGTGTTCCCGGACCTGTTCGACTACGCGGCGGAGGACGCCTGGTTCACCGCACAGGCCACAGGCTCATGACACGGCAGAGGGGAGGCCGGGAGGTCCGGCCGCCCCTCGTCGCCGTGGCCGTGCGGTCAGGGCTTGGGCGTGGCGTGCGGGGCGCAGGTGACGTCGTCGCGGTCCAGCGTGCCGTCGATCAGGTAGGCGTCGACGCGCTCGTTGATGCACGGGTTGACCAGGCCGGTCACGCCGTGGGAGCCCGCGTCCCTCTCGGTGATCAGGCGGGAGCCCCGGAAGCGCTTGTGCAGTTCGACGGCGCCGGCGTACGGGGTGGCGGCGTCCCGGGTGGACTGCACGATGAGCACCGGCGGCAGGCCCTTGTGGGTCCCCACCTCCACGGGGGTGTGCTGCTGGGCGGGCCAGGTGGCGCACGGCAGGTTCATCCAGGCGTTCGCCCAGGTCATGAACGGGTGGTCCCGGTTGAGGCGGGTGTTGTCCCGGTCCCACTTGCGCCAGCTGGTGGGCCACTTGGCGTCGGCGCACTCGACGGCCGTGTAGACGGCGTTGGAGTTCTCCGAGGCGATGTTGCCCGCGGTGTCCGACAGGTCGGGTGCCGCCGCGTCGACCATCGCCTGGGTGTCCCCGGCGACGTACTTGCTGAAGGCCGTCGCGACCGGGACCCACGCGGAGTCGTAGTACGGGGCGCTCTGGAAGAAGGAGATCAGCTCGGCCGGGCCGACGACCCCGCCGAGCGGCCGCGCCTTCGCCGTCGCGCGCAGCTTCAGCCACTCGGTTTCGACCGCGGCGCGGGTGGTGCCGAGGTGGAAGGCGGCGTCGTTGGCGGCGACCCAGTCCTCCCAGTCCTTCCAGCGGCCCTCGAAGGCGACGTCCTGGTCCAGGTTGGCCTGGTACCAGATGTTCTCGCGGGAGGGGTCGACCACGCTGTCCACGACCATGCGGCGCAGGTGGCCCGGGAAGAGGGTGCCGTAGACGGCGCCGAGGTAGGTGCCGTAGGAGACGCCGAGGTAGTTGAGCTTCCTCTCGCCCAGCGCGGCGCGGATGACGTCCAGGTCGCGGGCGGTGTTCGGCGTGGTCATGTGGGGCAGCATCGCGCCGCTGCGCTCGCCGCAGCCCTCCGCGTACTCGCGGGCCAGCTTGCGCTGCGCGGTCTTGTCGGCCGTGCTGTCCGGGATCGGGTCGGGCTTGGGCGCCTTGACGAACTCCTGCGGGTCGACGCAGGAGACGGGCGCCGAGTGGCCGACGCCGCGCGGGTCGAAGCCGACGAAGTCGTATGCCTTGGCGACGTCTGCCCAGAGGGGGTTCTTGCCGGTGACCCGGCTCGGGAAGCGCAGGCCCGAGGCGCCGGGGCCGCCCGGGTTGTAGACGAGCGCGCCCTGGCGCTCCTTCTTGGTGCCGGTGTTGCCGATGCGGTCCACGGCGAGTTCGATCTGCTTGCCGTAGGGGTGGGCGTAGTCGAGCGGCACGCTGACCCGGCCGCACTGGATGGGCTTGGCCAGCCCCCAGTCGGCCGGGCAGTCCTGCCAGTGGATGCCGGTCTCGGCGGCCCGGGCGGCCGCCACCGCGGCGCCCCTGGCCTCCCGGTCCGGGCCGGGCCGGGGGGTGGCGCCGGCCGTCTGCGCCGACACCGCCCCGCCGATCAGGGTCGCGGTGACGAGTACTCCGGCCGAACCGAGCGCCATCAGGCGGCTCTTCGGTTTGTTCTCCCTCAAGTGGGCCCCTCCCCTAACCTCGTTGCGAGTGTCAGACGGGGATCCTCGCGGCTGTGAGCCCGCTGAGAACAGGGGTAGCCACCCGAATTTACCAATCCGATAACCGGACGATCACGTCCCGCTGAGCGGATCGCCCCGCGCGTCGTGCCCTTCGCTCGCCCCCTCGGTCGCGCCCTTCAGTCGAGCAGGCACAACGCCTCGTCCAGCAGCCGGCGCAGCCGCAGGGCGTCCGGGGCCACGGCACTGACGAGCACGGCGGGCCCGGCGAGCGGCACCAGCGCGGCACACTCCCCCAGCATCCGCGCGGCGGGCAGATGGTCGACGAACTCCGGTTTCACCACCACCAGTTGACCGACCGACCGGTGACCGGAGAGCACGGCCGGCCCGTCCCAGCCGCCGGGTGCGCCGGGCCCGCAGGCCAGTTCCTGGTCCAGCAGGGTCCGGCCGGCGGCCCGCACGGTCAGCCGGCTGGTGAGCCGCCCGGGCTGTTCCCCGGCCCGCCCCAGCACCTGTTCCTCGCGCAGCACGAGGCGGGCGCCGACGCCCAGTTCGGCCCGGGTGGTGACCTCCAGGTCGCTGCCGTCGGCCGAGATCAGCTGCTCGGGAAGCCAGCGCAGTTCGGCGCCGTCGGCCACGTCGAGCCGGACGTCGTAACGGGCCTCGCCCTTGGTCTGCCCCGGCAGGGCGATGGTGGCGGCGGCCGAGCCCACGTGCAGCCGGGCGCCCTCCTCCACCCGGACGCCCAGCGTGAAGCGGTCGCCGCCGAGCGGGCCGCTCATCGCGCCGACGAGGGTGACCTTCGCCTCCGACCCGCTCGACCGGGTGCGGCGCGGCGCCAGCGGGCCCTCGCCGTCCAGGACGGGCAGGGCCGTACCGCCCCGCCCGTCGGCGCGGGCCACGATCCGGGCGTCGGCCCTGACCCCGGTGAGGGTCATGCCGTCCACGCGGCGAGCCGCCCGCGCACCCACGCGGCCACGTCGGCGACCCCGGTCTCACCGCGCAACGACTGGAACACCACCGGGAGTTCGGCGCGCTGCGCCTTGGCGTCGGCGGCCATCCGGGCGAGGTCGGAGCCGACGTAGGGGGCGAGGTCGGTCTTGTTGACGACAAGCAGGTCGGCGGTGGTGACGCCGGGGCCGCCCTTGCGCGGGATGTCGTCGCCGCCGGCCACGTCGATCACGAAGATCTGTGCGTCCACGAGCCCCTTGGAGAAGGTGGCGGTGAGGTTGTCGCCACCGGACTCGACGAGGATCAGGTCCAGCGGTCCGACCGCGTCCTCCAGGTCCTCGACGGCTTCGAGGTTGGCGGAGATGTCGTCGCGGATCGCGGTGTGCGGGCAGGCGCCCGTCTCGACGGCGCTGATCCGCTCGGGCGGCAGCACGGCCTCGCGGAGCAGGAACTCGGCGTCCTCGCGCGTGTAGATGTCGTTGGTGACGACCGCGAGGGAGAGCTGGTCGCGCAGCTCCCGGCAGAGGGCGGCGACGGTGGCGGTCTTGCCGGACCCGACGGGGCCGCCGAGCCCGACGCGCAGCGCCCGCCGCGTTCCGTCGGGGCGGTGCGCGTCCGCGCTGAGGGCGGCGGGGCCGGAGTGGGTGTGGTCGAGATGCATACGGCGGCTCCAGTTTTCAGCCGGGTCGGGCCGTGGCCGACCCGTCCGGCGTGTGCGGACGGGGCCGTTCAGGCCGATACGGGGAATCCGGGGGGCGCAGCCCCCGGGGTCGGGCACGGGAGGGGTGGCGGGGCGAATCCTGCTGGGCGAGGGAATCTGCCAGGAGGGGGGAAAGCTGCTGGGCGAGGGAATCTGCCAGGAGGGGGGAAAGCTGCTGGGCGGGTGTGAGATCTGCTGGACGGGGGCCTTCAAGGCGGGCGACACACGCTCACGACGCGAACAGCCGCACGGGCCAGGCCGCGTGCCACTGCGCACCGACCTCCAGCAGGGGTCCTGAAGCGGCGGGCAGCGCGTCGACTCCCTCGTCGAGCACTCTGCGCGCCGCTTCCACCGCCCGGTCCGCCACGCGGTCCAGCTCCGGCGCCAGCCGGGCGAGCGCTCCGGTCGCGTCGAAGGGGTCGAGGCTCAGCAGCCGCACGGTGGCCGTCGCCGGCCCGCTCACGCTCTCGTACACCGCGCAGTGGGCCGCGTCCTCGGGCGCGAGTCCGGCCGCCCGGGCGGCGAGTCCGAGCACGACCGGCTGATGGGCGCCCCTGGGGAACGCGCGGGCCACGGCGTCGAGTTCCTCCGAGGGCCAGCTGGCCCGGGCGGCCCGCAGCAGCTGCCTGCCCAGGCGCCGCGCGGCGGTCCGCAGGGCCGGCGACGGGGTTCGGGCGTCGGCCGCCGCGTCCAGCTCACCCGGGTCGGCGCCGAGGACGGCCGCCGCGGCGAGCGCCCCCGCGACCAGCCCGGCGGTGTGCAGCCGGCCCCGGCAGAACGCCTCCAGGCTCGCGGCGTCGGTGATGCGGCCCGCCTTGACGGCGGCCTCCGCCCCGCCGGAGTGCGCGTGCCCTCCGGCGGGGAAGCGGCCGTCGGCCAGGACGAGCAGTGCCGCTCGTGACATCACACCGCCCTCAGAAGAGGAAGTAGCGCTGGGCCATGGGCAGTTCGGCGGCCGGAGTGGCCTCGACCAGTTCCCCGTCGATGTGCACGGCGAAGCTGTCGGGATCGACCCGGACGTCCGGCATGGCGTCGTTCTCGCGCATGTCGGCCTTGGTGACCGCACGCGTGGACTCGATCGCCACGAACCGCTTGCCCAGCCCCAGCCGCTCCGGCAGTCCGTCCTCGATCGCCGGCCGGCCCACGAAGTTCACCGAGTTGGCGGCCGGGGCGCGGCCGATCGCGCCGTACATCGGGCGCGGCAGGATCGGCTGCGGGGTGGGGATGGAGGCGTTGGCGTCGCCCATCTGCGCGTAGGCGATCTGTCCGCCCTTGATGACGAGCAGCGGTTTGACCCCGAAGAACGCGGGCTCCCACAGCACCAGGTCGGCGAGCTTGCCGGGCTCGACGGAGCCGGTCTCGGCGGCGAGGCCCTGGGCGAGCGCCGGGTTGATCGTGTACTTGGCGACGTAGCGCCGCACCCGGTGGTTGTCGGCGCGGCCGTCGCCGGGCAGCGCGCCCCGCCGGCGCTTCATCACGTGGGCCGTCTGCCAGGTGCGCAGGACGACCTCGCCGACGCGGCCCATGGCCTGGGAGTCGGAGGAGATGATCGAGATCGCGCCGAGGTCGTGGAGGATGTCCTCCGCGCCGATGGTGGACGGGCGGATCCGGGACTCGGCGAACGCCAGGTCCTCGGGGACGGCCGGGTTGAGGTGGTGGCACACCATCAGCATGTCGAGGTGTTCCTCGGTCGTGTTGACGGTGAAGGGCCGGGTCGGGTTGGTGGAACTGGGCAGGACGTTGGACTGTGAGACCACGGTCATGATGTCGGGTGCGTGACCGCCGCCCGCGCCCTCGGTGTGGTACGAGTGGATGCCCCGGCCCGCGATGGCCGCGAGGGTGTCACCGACGAAGCCCGCCTCGTTCAGGGTGTCGGTGTGGATGGCGACCTGGATGCCGGTCCGGTCGGCGACGGTGAGCGCGGCGTCGATCACCGCGGGCGTGGAGCCCCAGTCCTCGTGCAGCTTCAGGCCCACGGCACCACCGCGGATCTGGGAGAGCATCGCCTCGTGGCTGACGGTGTTGCCCTTGCCGAGGAAGCCGACGTTGACCGGGTAGGACTCCATCGCCTCCAGCATCCGGGCGAGGTGCCAGGGGCCGGGAGTGACGGTGGTGGCCTTCGACCCCTCGGCGGGGCCGGTGCCGCCGCCGACCAGGGTGGTGATGCCTGAGGCCAGCGCCTCGTCGGCCACCTGGGGACAGATGAAGTGGACGTGCGCGTCGATGGCGCCGGCGGTCAGGATGCGTCCGTTGCCCGCGATGATCTCCGTCTCGGGGCCGATGACCAGGTCGGGGTGGACGCCGTCCATGGTGTCGGGGTTGCCGGCCTTGCCGAGGGCGGTGATCCGGCCGTCGCGGATGCCGATGTCGGCCTTGACGATGCCCCAGTGGTCGACGACGACGGCACCGGTGATCACGGTGTCGGGGGTGCCCTCGGCCCGGGTGGCGCGGGACTGGCCCATGGACTCGCGGATGACCTTGCCGCCGCCGAAGACGGCCTCGTCCCCGGATGCGCCGGGGCCGCCGGAGCGGTCCTCCTCGATCTCGATCAGCAGGTCGGTGTCGGCGAGCCGGATACGGTCGCCGGTGGTGGGACCGAACAGGTCGGCGTACGCGCCGCGGGAGATCTCAGGCATCGAGGGCACCTCCGGTCTCGCCGCGCAGGCCGGGCACGATCCGGGCACCGGCGACAGGCACGAGTTCGATCTCGACGGGGATGCCGGGCTCGAAGCGGACGGCGGTGCCGGCGGCGACGTTCAGCCGCTTGCCGCGGGCGGCGGCGCGGTCGAACTCCAGGCCGGGGTTGGCCTCGGCGAAGTGGTAGTGGGAGCCGACCTGGACGGGGCGGTCGGCGGCGTTGAGAACGATCAGACGAGTGACGTCACGGCCGGTGTTGAAGTTGACGGGGTCGTCCGCGAACAGGATCTCTCCGGGAATCATCGCGGGCCTCAGATGATCGGCTCGTGGACGGTGACGAGCTTGGTGCCGTCCGGGAAGGTGGCCTCGACCTGGACGTCGTGGATCATCTCCGCGATCCCGTCCATGACGTCGTCCCTGGTAAGGATCTTGCGACCGGAGGACATCAGTTCGGCGACGGTGCGGCCGTCCCGCGCGCCCTCCAGGATGTGCGACGTGATGAGGGCGACCGCTTCCGGGTGGTTGAGCCTGAGCCCGCGGGCCCGGCGCCTCTCGGCGACGTCGGCCGCCACGTGGATGAGCAGCCGCTCTTGTTCATGCGGGGTCAGTTGCACGTCCCACCTCACAGTCCTTGCTCCGGACCGTGCGGGGTCCGGTTGCCGCAGCCACCGCGACGGGGATAGATGTAACACACAGACAAATCCCCGGATCATCCGCAAATCCGGGTATAAAAACCCCTGGTGACATGGAACGGCAGGCTAGAACGCCGGAGTTTCAACGACGTTAAACCAGCCCTTGATGCACTCATGACCGCCCGATGGGCTCCCGCAGAGACGGGCCCTAGGAGGCGCCCGGCCTCCGGTGCTCGGCGGCGATCCCGAAGCGCTGCTGTTCGCGCGGCACGGAACCGGCCTCGCGCACCCTGGACACCGAACTGACGACCTGCTCCTGCTCCGCGGCCTGCCCGTCCAGCGCGTCGAGCCGCTCCAGGTCGGCGGCCGACACCAGCGCGACCAGCGGCTTGCCGTGCCGGGTGACGACGACGCGCTCACCGCCGTACACCACCCGGTTGATCAGGTCGGCGAGCTCAGCCCTGGCTTGCGTCACCGGAATCTCGTAGGCCATACCCCCATCATAACGTCACGTACGTCCTGTACATTTTTTACAGAAGTCGAGCCCACAGGGGCCTCGTCGCGAGGAGGGGTATGTCCATGACCCGACCGTCCGCCCGCCACGTCCTGCCCGAGTTCACCGAGCGCACCGGGGCCGCCGTGCGCACCCTCGATCCGTACGCGAAGCTCTTCGAGGACCGGATCGTCTTCCTCGGCACCCCGGTCGACGACGCGGCGGCGAGCGATGTGACGGCCCAGCTCATGTACCTCGAACACGCCGCCCCGGACCAGGACATCACCCTGTACCTCAACTCGCCGGGCGGCTCCTTCGACGCCATGGCGGCGATCTACGACACGATGCGGTACGTCAGTTGTGACGTCGCGACCTACTGCCTGGGACAGGCCGCGGCCTGTGCCGCGGTGCTGCTCGCGGCCGGCGCCCCCGGCAAGCGGTTCATGCTGCCCGGCGCCCGGATCGTGCTGGAACAGCCCGCGCTGCCGGAGCCGGTGCGCGGCCGGCCCAGCGACCTCCTGATCCAGGCCGAGGAGCTGTCCCGGGTCCGGGCGACGCTGGAGGAGATGCTCGTCCGGCACACGGGTCGCACGGCCGGGCAGGTCCACGAGGATCTGGAGCGTGACCTGATCCTGGACGCCTCCGGGGCGCTCGCGTACGGTCTGGTGGACGGCATCGTGCCCAGCCGCCGGGACACGCCCGGCGCACCGCACGCGAGGTGAGCCGCCCATGCTGCCGGAACTTCCCCCGCTGCCCGCTCTGACCAGCGCCGAGGGCGAGCTGATCGACCATTACCTGGAGGCGGTCGACCTGCTGGGGCGCATCAACCCCGCCAGGCACGGTGACACCTACGCCGGACTGCGTGCGGCCCAGGCCCTGGTGCGCAAGGCGGCAGAGCTGAGGGACGCGCTCGCGTTGATGCACCGGCGGGGCGAGACGGAGCTGCACGGGGACACGCTGGCACGGGCGCTGCGGGTGCTGGACGGTGAACGCCGGGCCGCCCGCGTCGCGCTCCCGCCCGACGGCGTGGACTGAGGCGGACAGCCGGCGGGCCGTCGGCACCCGCGCGTCGACACGCGTCGTTCGGACCGGACTTGAAACGGCCCGAACGACGTACCGCCGACCGGTGGACATCCAGATCGTTTTCCGGGGCTCCCGAGTTGCGCACCGCGTGGGCCCGGGTATCGCCGGGAAGCCCTTTTCCCCAGGTCCGGGGCTACGCCGGGGAATTGACGAACGCTCGAACAGAGCAGCGTCCACCCGAACGGGCGAGTGGTGAGTAACGCCACAAATCCCCGGTTCCGTTGGGATTTTCTTATCGTCGTGCGTCAAGATCCCTGTCTGACGACAAGCCCCCGCCACCGCGGCGGGGCGGTCCGGGCGGACGCCGAGTCCTGCCGCCGCCCGGACGACCGGTCGACAGGAGTGGATCGGCAGGAGTGGAGGACCCAGGCAAGACGGGTCGCCGGAACCGGATGTCCGTCTGTTCGACACAGACGGGCGGATGCTCCGAGCAGCCCTTGGGGTGAAGCCGCGGCAACGCGGCCGGGCAACTTCGCCAGCCCGAATCCGACAGGTCATCCTTCACAGGCGGCTGACGAAGGGTTGCGCATGACTGCGCTCAATCGTGTCCCGTCGCTGATGGCCCGGGCCGGCACGGCCTCGGCTCTCACCCTCGCCGCCGTGGGCGGCTCGATCGCGGTGCCCGGTCTCGCCACCGACGCCTCCGCCGCGACCATCGCGACGAAAGCCCTCAAGGTCGCGGCCTCCAAGAAGGGTGCCCCGTACCGTTGGGGCGCCAGCGGGCCGCGCAGGTTCGACTGCTCGGGGCTCACGCTCTACTCGTTCAAGAAGGCGGGCAAGAAGCTGCCCCGCACCGCCGCCCAGCAGTACAACAAGACCCACCACATCTCCGCCCGCAGCCGCAAGGCCGGCGACCTGGTGTTCTTCCACTCGGGTTCCAGCGTGTACCACGTCGGCATCTACGCCGGCCACGGGAAGATCTGGCACGCCCCGAGGACCGGGGACGTGGTCAGGCTCCAGAAGATCTGGACGAGGAGTGTGTGGTACGGCCGGGTGAGCTGACCCGCCGCCAGGCCAGGAGCGGCTCCAGCAGCCGGGCCGCTCCCCGCCCCGTCAGCGCATCCCCGGCGCCCGCCTGAAGCCCGCGGGCGGCCCGGGGCCCGCCCCTCCACCGACCCCGCCCGGTCCCACCCGGGCCTGCTGCGGCTGGGCACCTCCCCGGCCGCCGGGCCGCCCTCCGGCGCGGAGCGCGCTCCACCGGGCGCATCCCGACGTCCCACGGCCGCCTGCCACGCCCCGCCAGCAGGGGCCACGGTGGCCCCGGCTGGCCACCGGCCCCGCCTGCCCGCCCGGACCTGCTGCCGCTGGGCACCTCCCCGGCCGCCGGGGGGGCCGCCCTCCGCCCCCGCGAGGAGCGCCTTCCGGGCGCATCCCGACGCCCTACGGCTCCCGACCGCCAACCCGCCCACCAGCAGGGGCCACCGCGGGCCACAGGGCAACGCACAGCCACCAGCCCAACCGACCCGACCCGACCCAGCCTGCCGCGGCCGGGCACCTCCCGGCCGCCAGGATCCGCCCGCCGCCCTCCAGTGCCGAGCGCCTTCCGGACGCATCCCGACGCCCCACGGCTCCCGGCCGCCGACCACGCCCCACCCGGCCAGGACCCGGCCAGGGTCACCGGAGGCGCCGGGGCCCGCACAGCCACCAACCCCGCCGGGCCGACCCGGGCGTGCTACGGCTGGGCACCTCCCGGCCGCCAGGCACCGGCCGCCGGGGTCCGTCCCGGCCACCCCCCGCGCCGAGCGCCTTCCGGGCGCACCCCGACGTCCTGCGGCTCTCGGCCGCCGACCACGCCCCGCCGGCCAGGGGCACCGCGGTGGCGGTCGATGGGGTGGGCGTGGCGGCGGCGCGCTGCGACCGGCGGAGCCGGCCGGTCGGCATGACGCCGGACCATGCCGCCCTGTGGGAGATCGAGGCCCTGCTCGCCGGGGCGGCGGCCACGCGGGGCTGCTGGTGCCGGCCCCTGGGGTAGCCCGTGGTGTGCGCGCTCGTCGGTGCGGACCGGGGCTGAGCGCCGTACCGGAGGCGGTGGCGCGGGCCGCCGACCGTGCCGGCTGCCGGAACTCGGCGCCGCACGATCCCGGGGGCATGCCGCCGCAAACGTGGAGAAGTCGGCCCCGGACGCCTTCCGTGCACTGCTGGGGGCCTCGGGCCGTCGCCTGGGCGGGAAGGGGTGGTTCTGCCGAGGAGTGGGCCGCCGCAGGTGCCGCCCGCTGAGGGATGTGGGGACGCGTGATCGGCTCGGCCGGCCGGAGTGGAGGCATGTGGGCGGCGTCCGGGCCGGGCTCCGGCTCCAGGGTTCGTCGGCCTCGGCATGCCGGTCCGGCAACCTCCCGCCTACTGCCCTGTGCCCCTGTCCCCCTGTGTCCCTGTGCCCCGGCGCGCGGGCCTACGGCTCCTGCGGTCGCCCCGCCGGAACCGGTGCCGCCGGGACCGCCCAGGGGAGTTCGATGGAGACCGTCTTGCCGCCCTCGCGGGTGGGGCGGACGCGGAGTCTGCCGCCGCACTCCGCGGTGAGACATCGGATGATGACCATGCCGCGCCCGTTGTCCTGCTGGACGGCGGCGGGCAGTCTTTTCGGGAAGCGGGGGTGGCTGTCCGTGACGCCGATGCGCAGGTGTTCGTCATGGTGCAGCGCGAGGTCGACCGTGAAGGTGGGTGACTGCCCGAAGGTGTGCTGTACGGCGTTGGTGGCGAGTTCGGAGACGATGAGGCGCACGGTGTCCGCCACGTCGGTGTCCGACGGCAGGCCCCACTCCGCCAGGGTGCCCACGACGTAGGAGCGGGCGGCGGAGACCGAGGCGGGATCGCTCGGCAGAGTGACGGATGCTTCCAGATGGTCTGCCATGTCGACGTCGTCCCTTTCCCACGGGACCGCGGTCCGACATACGGCGGCGGGTTCGAGTACGGTCCCGGACTGGTGCTTGCCCGTCAGACTGCCACCACTGGGCCCGCCACGGGGTGCGATCCACCAAGATATGCATATATCTGTCGCTCGATGCGGTGAAATCTGCGACGCCGGACCGTATTTGGGTGGTCCGTCAGGAGTAAGGAGGAGCCATGCAGAACGGTCCGGCGGTGCGCCGCCGCAAACTGGGCGCCGAACTGCGCACGCTGCGTACCGAAGCCGGGCTCACGAGCGGTGAGGCGGCCCGGCTGGTCGGCTGGCACCAGTCGAAGGTGAGCCGCATCGAGACGGGCGCCAGCGGTGTGAAACCGGCCGATCTCCGGTTACTGCTCGACGCCTACGGGGTGCGGGACAGGCACCTGCGCGAGTTGCTGCTGATGCTGACGGGGTCGGAGGACGCGGGTGGCAGGCACCGCTGGTGGCACGCCTACCGCGGGGTGCTGCCGCCCACGTACCGCGATTTCATCAGCCTGGAGTCGCAGGCGAGCGCGATGCGCACCCTGGAGACCACGGTCGTGCCCGGTCTGCTGCAGACCCCGGAGTACGCCCGCGCGGTGACCCGGGCGGCGGTGAAGGGCCTGGCCGAGGACCGCCTGGACACGCTGGTGGAGGTGCGCCTGGCCCGGCAGGACGTGCTGCGTTCGAACCCGCCGCTGGTGCTGAGCGCCGTACTGGACGAGGCGGTGCTGCGCCGCGAGGTCGGCGGTCCCGGGGTGATGGCCCGGCAGCTGCGACGGCTGACGGAGGCCGCCCGTCTGCCCCAGGTACGGCTCCAGGTGCTGCCCTTCGCGGCGGGAGCCCATGTCGGCCTCACCGGGCCTTTCGTTATTTTCTCATTTCCGAGCACTTCTGATCTGGACGTGGTGGTTCTAGACCAGTTGACGAGTAGCCTCTACCTGGAGCGGAAAGAAGACCTGGTGGCCTACTCCGAGGCCTTCAGCACTCTTCAGTCCCACGCCCTTTCCCCCGAAGAATCGTTGGACTACATCGCCGGGATAGGTGACGGCGCGTAAGGAGGCACCATGTCAGCTCTGCCTCGGAACGTCCCTGCCAGTACCGACCTGCTCCACGTGCGCTGGCTGCGCAGCAGCTACAGCACGGGGGCCAACAACTGCGTGGAGACGGCCCGGCCGCGCTCCGGCCCCGCGGCCGGACTGCTCGCCGTGCGCGACTCGAAGGCCCCCGCCGGGCCCGCGCTGCTCTTCTCCCCCGCCAGCTGGGCGGGTTTCGTCACCACACTCTGATCAGAATCGATCAGGATCTCTACACACTCGGGCACACTCCTGCGACACACGGCCGTGTCACGCCGACTCATGGTCGCGTTTCGCCGATGACTCGTACAGCGCGTTCGATCTCGGCCCCGGAGAGGTCCGCTCGGGCGGTCAGCCTCAGCCGTGAGATGCCGTCGGGCACGGAGGGAGGACGGAAGCAGCCCACGGCCAGGCCCGCCGACCGGCAGTCGGCCGCCCAGCGCACCGCCTGCTCCGGGGAGGGAGCCCGCACGGAGACCACCGCGGCGTCCGGACGTACCGCCTCCAGACCCGCGGCGGTCAGCCGTGCGTGCAGGTCCGCGGCCACCTCCCGGGCCCGCGCCGCCCGTTCGGGCTCGCGCCGGAGCAGCCGCAGCGCCGCCAGCGCGGCACCGGCCGCCGCCGGCGCCAGGCCGGTGTCGAAGATGAACGTCCGGGCCGCGTTGACCAGGTGGTCGATCACCCGGGCCGGGCCGAGCACCACCCCGCCCTGACTGCCCAGCGACTTGGACAGGGTGGCGGTGACGACCACGTCGTCCGCGCCCGCGAGTCCGGCCGCGTGCGCCGTGCCCCGGCCCCCGTCGCCCAGGACACCGAGTCCGTGGGCGTCGTCCACCACCAGCCCCGCGCCGTGCTCCCGGGCCGCCGCGGCCAGCGCGGCCAGCGGCGCCCTGTCCCCGTCGACGGAGAACACCGTGTCGGAGACGACGATCGCCGCCCCGTCGTGGGCGCCCAGCGCCTTGCGCACGGCCTCCGGGTCGGCGTGCCCGACCACCTGCGTCTCGCCCCGGGCGAGCCGGCAGCCGTCGATGAGGGAGGCGTGGTTGCCCGCGTCGGAGACGATCAGCGAGCCGTGCGGGCCCAGCGTGGTGACCGCGGCCAGGTTGGCGGCGTACCCGGAGGAGAAGACCAGGGCCGCCTCGAAGCCGCAGAAAGCGGCCAGTTCCCGCTCCAGCTCCCCGTGCAGTGCGGTGGTGCCGGTCACGAGCCGGGAGCCGGTGGCGCCGCCGCCCCAGGTCCGGGCGGCCCCGGCCGCCCCCTCGGTGACCTCGGGGTGGCGGGCCAGGCCCAGGTAGTCGTTGCTCGCCAGATCCAGCAGCGGCGACTCGGCGGGGCGCGGACGCAGGGTGCGGACGAGTCCGGCGCGGCGGCGCGCCTCGGCCTGCTCGTCGATCCAGCCGAACACCATGGGTCCTCCGGTGCTTTTGTAGGTAGCGGACAGACCCTAGCGGTACGACCGGCCACCCGGTGTGTGGCGATACCCACACGGTGAACCGTCTGTGTTGTGCGAAGTCTCCTTGGCCCGGGACGGTTCCGTAGGACAGGATCGGACCTCATGGACCTGCTGAACACGCTGGTGGACAAGGGGCTTCGGCGCGAGCTGCCGACCCGCGAGGAAGCGCTCGCCGTGCTGGCCACCTCCGACGACGACCTGCTCTCCGTGGTGACCGCGGCCGGAAAGGTGCGCCGGCACTGGTTCGGACGACGGGTGAAACTCAACTATCTGGTCAACCTCAAGTCCGGTCTGTGCCCCGAGGACTGCTCCTACTGCTCCCAGCGGCTCGGTTCCAAGGCCGACATCCTGAAGTACACCTGGCTCAAGCCGGACGAGGCGTCCCAGGCCGCCGCCGCGGGCCTCGCGGGCGGCGCGAAGCGGGTCTGCCTGGTGGCCAGCGGGCGCGGCCCGACGGACCGCGACGTGGAGCGGGTCTCGCGGACCATCGAGGCGATCAAGGAGCAGAACGAGGGCGTCGAGGTCTGCGCCTGCCTCGGCCTGCTCTCCGACGGCCAGGCCGAGCGGCTGCGTGAGGCCGGCGCCGACGCCTACAACCACAACCTCAACACCTCCGAGTCCACGTACGGGGAGATCACCACCACCCACACGTACGCCGATCGGGTGGACACGGTGCACAAGGCGCACGCGGCTGGTCTGTCCGCCTGCTCGGGTCTCATCGCGGGCATGGGCGAGACCGACGAGGACCTCGTCGACGTGGTCTTCTCGCTGCGCGAGCTGGATCCGGACTCGGTGCCGGTGAACTTCCTGATCCCGTTCGAGGGCACCCCGCTGGCCAAGGAGTGGAACCTCACCCCGCAGCGCTGCCTGCGGATCCTGGCGATGGTCCGGTTCGTCTGCCCGGACGTGGAGGTCCGCATCGCCGGCGGTCGTGAGGTCCACCTGCGCACCATGCAGCCGCTGGCGCTGCACCTGGCCAACTCGATCTTCCTCGGCGACTACCTGACCAGCGAGGGCCAGGCGGGCAAGGCCGACCTGGAGATGATCGCCGACGCCGGTTTCGAGGTGGAGGGCGCCGACCAGGTCACGCTGCCGGAGCACCGGGCCGGCGAGGCGGGCGGCTGCGGGTCGCACGCGAGCACCGGCTGCGGCTCCCGGGCCGACGCGGGCTGCGGCTCGCACGAGGGCGCGGGCTGCGGCTCGCACGAGGGCGGCGGCGTCTGCGGTACTGCCGACGTTCCCGCGGCCGGTGTCCCCGCGGCCGCCGTTCCCGCAGGCGCCGTTCCCGCGGCCGGCGAGGCGCGCACCGATCTCGTCGCCGTCCGCCGCCGAGGTGCCGGAACGGATCTCGCGCCCAATGCCTGACCTCGGGGTGCCGGAGCTGCTGGAACTGGACCGGCGCCATGTGTGGCATCCGTACGGCCCCATGCCCGGCCGGGCGGAACCGCTCGTCGTGGAGGCGGCGAGCGGGGTCCGGCTGCGGCTGGCGGACGGCTCCGGGGAGCTGGTCGACGGCATGTCGTCGTGGTGGTCGGCCATCCACGGATACAACCACCCGGTCCTCAACGAGGCCGCGCGCGGGCAGCTGGACCGGATGAGCCATGTGATGTTCGGCGGACTCACGCACGAGCCCGCCGTCCGGCTCGCGAAGCTCCTCGTCGACATCACGCCGGACGGTCTGGAACACGTCTTCCTGGCCGACTCCGGGTCGGTGTCGGTCGAGGTCGCCGTGAAGATGTGCCTTCAGTACTGGCGTTCGCTCGGCCGGCCGGACAAGCGACGGCTGCTGACCTGGCGCGGCGGCTACCACGGCGACACCTGGCAGCCGATGTCCGTGTGCGATCCCGAGGGCGGGATGCACGAGCTGTGGTCCGGCGTGCTGCCGCGCCAGGTGTTCGCGGACGCGCCGCCCGCCGAGTACGAGGAGTCGTACGCCGAGCGGCTGCGCGAGCTGATCGCACGGCACGCGGACGAGCTGGCCGCCGTGATCGTGGAGCCGGTGGTGCAGGGCGCGGGCGGGATGCGCTTCCACTCCCCCGCCTATCTGCGGGTGCTGCGCGAGGCGTGCGACGCGCACGACGTGCTGCTGGTGTTCGACGAGATCGCCACCGGCTTCGGCCGCACCGGCGCACTGTTCGCGGCGGACCACGCGGCCGTCACCCCGGACGTCATGTGCGTGGGCAAGGCGCTGACCGGCGGCTATCTGACGATGGCAGCCACGTTGTGCACCCCGCGGGTCGCCGACGGCATCTCGCGGGGCGAGGTGCCGGTGCTCGCGCACGGCCCGACGTTCATGGGCAACCCGCTGGCGGCGGCCGTGGCCTGCGCCTCCGTGGAGCTGCTGCTGGGGCAGGACTGGCCGGCGGAGGTGAAGCGGATCGAGACGGGTCTGCGGGAGGGCCTGGCGCCGGCGCTCGGTGTTCCCGGCGTGCGGGACGTCCGCGTGCTGGGGGCCATCGGGGTGGTCCAGCTCGACCACGCCGTCGACATGCGGGCGGCCACCGACGCCGCCGTGCGGGCGGGCGTGTGGCTGCGCCCGTTCCGCGACCTGGTCTACACGATGCCGCCGTACGTCACCTCGGACGAGGACGTGGCACGGATCGCGCGCGCGGTGTGCGCCGCGGCACGGGAGGGATGACATGCCGGTACTGGTGATCACGGGAACGGACACGGAGGTCGGCAAGACCGTCACCACCGCCGCCGTCGCCGCCACGGCGCTCGCGGCCGGGCGTTCGGTGGCCGTGCTCAAGGCCGCCCAGACGGGTGTGGGACCGGACGAGCGCGGCGACGCGGACGAGGTCGCGCGGCTCGCGGGCCCGGTCACGGCCGCCGAAGTGGCGCGCTTCCCCGAGCCGTTGGCGCCGGGTACGGCGGCCCGGCGGGCCGGCATGGCGCCGGTGCGCCCGCAGCAGGTGGCCGAGCGGGCCGCCAAGCTGGCCACCGAGCACGATCTGGTGCTCGTGGAGGGGGCGGGCGGGCTGCTCGTCCGGTTCGACGCGGACGGCGGGACCCTGGCCGACGTGGCCCGGCTGCTGGACGCGCCGGTGCTGGTCGTGGCGCGGGCCGGGCTCGGCACCCTCAACAGCACGGAGCTCACGGCCCGCGAACTGCGGGTCCGACAGCTTGAACTGGCCGGAGTGGTGATCGGCAGCTGGCCCGGCGACCCCGGTCTGGCCGCCCGCTGCAACGTGGCCGACCTGCCCGAGGTCGCCGCCGCCCCGCTGCTCGGCGCGCTGCCGGCCGGGGCCGGGGCGCTGCCGCCCGCCGAGTTCCGCACGGCGGCGCCGGGCTGGCTCGCTCCGCGGCTGGACGGGACCTGGGACGCGGAGGCGTTCGGGGTGCGCGAGGCGCCGTAGCCCCGTCCGGGTGACGCGGCGGGACGGCGTCACCCGCCCCGCGGCGTCCGTGCGGGACCGGCCCCGCAGGGACATGCCGAGGGCTGGGGGGTGTTCCGGGGCGTCCCGGGGGACACTCTTCCCAGGACGTCCTGTCCAGGGAGGTTGCCATGCGGCTGTTGTCCACCCGTTCCGGCCAGGCGGCGCGGGGTCCCGTCCACCATCCGCTGTTCGCCCGCTACTACGCCCGGATCAGCGTCGGCGTCGAACACCGGCTCGGGATGGCCGGGGTGCGGGAGCGGCTCCTCGCCGGGCTGTCCGGACGCGTGATCGAGATCGGCGCGGGCAACGGGCTGAACTTCCGGCACTACCCCGGGGCGGTCGCGGAGGTCGTCGCGATCGAACCGGAGCCGCGGCTCAGGCGGTTGGCGCTGGAGGCCGCGCTGCGCGCCCAGGTGCCGGTGGACGTGGTGCCGGGGGCGGCGGAGGCCCTGCCGGTCAAGAGCGAGGCGTTCGACGCGGCCGTGCTGTCGCTGGTGCTGTGCAGCGTGCGGGACGTCACGCGGGCGCTCGGCGAGGTACGGCGGGTGCTCCGGCCCGGCGGTGAGGTGCGCTTCTTCGAACACGGGCGGGGCGGCGGCCGGGTGATGACGCTGACCCAGCACACCCTGGACCGCACCTTGTGGCCGGTCCTGAACGGCGGCTGCCATCTGGCCCGGGAGCCGGTCGCCGCACTGCGCGAGGCCGGGTTCCGCCTCGGACCGCACCGGCGCGTGCTGCTGCCGGAGCGGGGGCCGACGCTGCCGACCTCCTACTGCGCGCTCGGAGTCGCCTGGCGACCGGACGAACCGGGCGAGCACTGATCAGCCGCTCGGGCGACCCGGCTCACACCACCCGCTCCAGCGAACCGGTTCACACCACCCGCTCCAGCGGCCCGGTTCGCGTCAGCGGCTCCAGCGGGCCTCTCGCTCAGCGGCTCCAGCGGCGGAGCTCGCGCGCGATGTCGTCGACGCCCGCCGCGCCGTCCTTCACCAGCCGGGCGAGGTCCCGGACCTGCTCGGGTGTGGTGACCACCTTCTCCCCACTGGCCACCAGATACGCGTACGCGACCGCGGAGGCGAACAGCGCGTTGGAGCGTTCCAGCGCCGGTACGTGGATGAGCAGCTGAAGCAGGGAGGCGGCCCTGGTCTGCGGGGTGTCGTAGACCGGCACACCGAATATCTCGGCCCGGTGCCGGGCGACGGCGGCGACCAGCGCGCCCCAGTCGGTGACCTGCGGGTCCCCCGGGGTCTTCTGTTCGGCGAGCATGAGCAGCCAGGGGAGGTCGATGCTGAGTTCGTTCAAGGGATCGGCTTCGAGAGATCGGCTTCAGGGAAGCGGTTTCGGCGGATCACGCCTCAGGAGAGCAGGCCGGAGGGATCGGCCGCAAGGCCCCAGGGTCCGGCAAGCTTCCAAGGTCCGGCAAGGCCCCAAGGTCCGGCAAGGCCCCAAGGTCCGGCAAGGTTCCCAAGGTCCGGAAAGCTCCGGCAAGTTCCCGCACGGCCCACAAGCGCCGCACGGCTCAACGGCGGTCGCCGCCCGCGCCGGTGCCGCGCGCCTCGCCGAACTCCTCGCTGAACACGGACTCGTACTGCCTCATGAAGTCGGCGGCGGCCTCGACGAAGGTGCGGCCCGCCTCTCCGGCGTCCTGTCTGACCAGCTCTTCGATGTAGCGGTTGACGCTCATGCCGCGCGCCAGGGCGCGCTCGCGGGCCGCGCGGGCGGTGTCCTCGTCCACGCGCACGTTCAGCTGGGTCTTCGCCATGCCTCGACGCTAGCGCCGGGACGCTAGCGTCGGCAAGGGCGCACGGATGCGCTGCGCCGGGCCGCGGGTGTCCCTTACGCTCGCCCCGGACGGGAGTAGAGGCGACCGGGAGGCGGCCTTGTCGACACCTGCTGCGCAGCACGCACCCGGCCGCGGACCGGACGGCGGGACCGCGGCCCGCGCCCGCGGGCTGACCAAGGCGTACGGCTCCGGTGAGACGGCCGTGCTGGCCCTGGACACGGTGGACGTGGACATCGCGCGAGGCCGGTTCACCGCCGTGATGGGCCCCTCGGGCTCCGGCAAGTCCACGCTCATGCACTGCCTCGCGGGCCTCGACACCGTCTCGGCCGGTCAGGTGTGGCTCGGCGGCACCGAGATCACGGGGCTGCGCGAGCGGGAACTGACCCGGCTGCGGCGGGACCGGATCGGGTTCATGTTCCAGTCGTTCAACCTCATCCCGACCCTGACCGCGGCCGAGAACATCACCCTGCCGATGGACATCGCGGGCCGGAAGCCCGACCCGCGGTGGCTGGACCAGGTCGTCGACACCCTGGGACTGCGCGATCGCCTGGGGCACCGGCCCGCTCAGCTCTCCGGCGGCCAGCAGCAGCGGGTCGCCTGCGCGCGGGCGCTGGCCTCCCGGCCCGAACTGATCTTCGCCGACGAGCCGACCGGCAATCTGGACTCGCGGGCCGGTCTGGAGGTGCTGGGCTTTCTGCGCGGCGCGGTGGACGACCTCGGGCAGACCGTCGTCATGGTCACTCACGATCCGGGTGCCGCCGCCCACTCCGATCTGGTGGTCTTCCTCGCCGACGGGCGGATCGTGGACGAGTTGTGCGAGCCGACGGCGGATGCGGTGCTGGAGCGGATGAAACGATTCGACGTAATCCGCGGACCGTCCGGCGACGGACGCGCCGCCCAGGAGGGCTGACCCGGTGCTCAAGGCGACCCTGCGGAGCTTCCTGGCGCACAAGGGGCGGCTGGCGCTGTCCGCGCTGGCCGTGATCCTGTCCGTGGCGTTCGTCGCGGGCAGCCTGATCTTCTCCGACACCGTCGCCCGCACCTTCGACCGGCTGTTCGCCTCCACCGCGGCCGATGTGACGGTCCAGCCGAAGCAGGACCTGGGCTCGAACCGGATGAGCGGTACGGTGCAGACGGTGCCCGCCGCGCTGCGGGAGCGGGTGGCGAAGGTCGGCGGGGTGGCGGCGGCCCGCGCCGAGGTCTCGGTGCAGAACGCCGTCGTCGTCGACCGCCACAACAAATCCGTCGGCCCGACCACCGGCGCCCCGACCATCGCCAGGGCCTGGTACGTCACCCGGCACAGTCCGGTGAGGCTCACCTCGGGTCATGCCCCGCACGGTCCCGGGCAGGCACTGCTGGACGCCGACACCGCCGGGCGCAAGGGGGTGCGGATCGGCGACACGCTGGCCGTGCAGGCCCAGCCCGGCACGTTCCGGGTCCGGGTCGTCGGCGTCGCCACCTTCACCACGGCCAACCCGGGCGCGGCCCTGCTCTACCTGGACCCGGCGGTGGCCGGCCGGGAACTGCTCGGCTCGTCCGCGAAGGCGACCAGCGTCTCGGCGGACGCGGCGCCGGGCGTGTCCGACGCCGAACTCAAGCGCCGGATCGGCGCGGTGCTCGGCACCCGGACGTACGACCTGAAGACCGCCGGTGAACAGGCCAAGTCGGCCGCGGCCACCCTCGGCACCTTTCTCGACGTGATCAAGTACGTCATGCTGGGCTTCGCCGGCGTCGCCCTCCTGGTGGGCGTTTTCCTGATCGTCAACACGTTCTCGATGCTGATCGCCCAGCGCACCCGCGAACTGGGGCTGCTGCGGGCGCTGGGCGCGGACCGGCGGCAGGTACGGCGCTCGGTGCTCACCGAGGCCCTGCTGCTGGGGCTGGTCGGCTCGACACTGGGGCTGGCCGCCGGGGTCGGGCTGGCGTACGGGCTGATCCGGCTGGTGAGCGCGTTCGGGATGAACCTGGAGGGCACGCGGCCGGTGATCGGCTGGGGTACGCCCGTCGCGGCCTACGTCGTCGGCCTCGGCGTCACCTTCGTGGCCGCCTATCTGCCGGCCCGGCGCGCGGCGGCCGTCTCCCCGATGGCGGCACTCGCCAGCGACGGGGTCGCCGAAGTGGCCGGGCTGGGCAGGCCGTTGAGGGTGCGGGCGATCGCCGGGGCGGTGGTCGGGGCGGTCGGCGCGGCGGCGCTGGCCGGGTGCGCGGCGGCCACCCGGACCGCGCAGGCGGCCTCGCTGCTCGGCATCGGTGTCGCCCTGACGCTGATCGCGACCGTGGTCGCCGGGCCGCTGCTGGTGCGGCCGGTGATCCGGGTGCTGGGCGCGGCCTTCCCCGCGCTGTTCGGCCCGGTCGGCCGGATGAGCCAGCGCAACGCCCTGCGCAATCCGCGCCGGACCGGCGCCACGGCCGCCGCGCTGATGGTGGGCCTGGCCCTGGTCGGCGGGATGTCGGTGGCGAGCGCCTCGATGTCCGCGTCGTTCGACCGGCAGATAGACCGGACGCTGGGCGCCGACTTCGTGGTCCAGAACGCCAACTTCACACCGTTCACCCCTCGGATCGCGGACCGTGTGGCTGCGACCGGCGGGGTGGGGCTCGTCGTGCGGCAGCGGCTCACGCCCGTCGCCGTACGCCTGCCGGACGGCCGACGGGTCATCACGACCGCCGCCGGGTACGGCCCGCGGCTCGACGACGTCGCGCACCTGACGTACGCGCGGGGCGGCTCGGCCGCCGCCCTGGCCGACGGGCACCTGGCCCTGGACGCCGGCTACGCCGATGACCACGGCGTGCGCCTCGGCAGTGTGCTGCCGGTCGAGTTCCCCGGCGGAAGACGGGCGGAACTCACCGTCGGCGCACTGACCGACCAGGAGTCGGCCGAGGGGTTCGGCACCCAGGGAGGCATCTTCTTCGGACTGGCGACCCTGGAGAGGTACGCGCCGGACGGACAGGACTCGGCTCTCTACGTCAATGCGGCCCCCGGCACCCGGGCGACGGATCTGCGGGCCCGCCTGGAGCGGGCGCTCACGCCGTTCCCGCAGGTCCAGGTGCGCGACCAGGCCGACTACAAGGAGCTGGTGCACGACCAGATCGCCGTGCTGCTGTACCTGGTGTACGCCCTGCTCGGGCTGGCGATCGTCATCGCCGTGCTCGGCGTGGTCAACACCCTCGCCCTGTCGGTCGTGGAGCGGACCCGGGAGATCGGGCTGCTGCGGGCGATCGGGCTGGGACGGCGGCAGTTGCGCCGGATGATCCGGCTGGAGTCGGTGGTGATCGCGGTGTTCGGGGCCGTGCTGGGGCTGGCGCTCGGGCTGGTGTGGGGCGTGTGCATGCAGCAGGTGCTGGCGCTGCGCGGACTGACGGCGTTCGCGGTCCCCTGGGGCACGATCGTGGCGGTGGTGATCGGCTCGGCGGTGGTGGGCGTGGTGGCGGCCCTGCTGCCGGCACTGCGGGCGTCGCGGATGAACGTGCTGGCTGCGATCGCCCACGAGTGACCGCCCACGGCCGGCCGCGTCAGGACACGGACTGACACGGACTGACGCGGGACGGACGCCGATGTCGGTCATGAGGGAGGAGTCCGCATCACGGAATTCCGGGCGCGGCGCGGACCGCTCGTGATCACGATGGCCGGATGACCGATCTGCGTGTACGTGCCGCCGTCCCCGACGACCTCGATGCCGTCCTCGCGTTCTGGAGGACGGCCGCCGAGGGGACGAGCATCAGCGACGACCGCGCCGGAGTGGAACGGCTGGTCGCCCGCGACCCCGAGGCGCTGATCCTCGCCGAGTCGGGCAGCGAGCTGGTGGGGACGGTGATCGCCGGCTTCGACGGCTGGCGGTGCCATCTGTACCGGCTGGCGGTGGATCCGCGGCGGCGGCGGCAGGGCATCGGCTCGGCACTGGTGGCCGCCGCCGAGGAACGGTTCGCACGGCTCGGCGGGCGGCGGGCGGACGCGATGGTGCTGGTCCGCAACGAGACGGCGCACCACGCCTGGCGTTCGGCCGGGTACGGGCCGCAGGAGCAGTGGCGGCGCTGGGTGAAGCCGCTCACCGACTGAGAGCGGAGGGACTCCCGCCCGAGCTTTTTTGCCGATCCTTTACCCTGGAGGGAGCACTCGGCCCTCTGTGAAAGGTTGTGAGCGTCCGCCCATGGGCGAGCCTCCCGGTCCGCGACACCGCGCGTTCTCCTCTGCCCTGTCCGATCATGGGACGGAGGTGACCCGATGACCGAAGTGCTCCTCCTTCTGGTGGCGATCCTGCTGTCACTGGCCTGCGGTGCCTTCGTGGCGGCGGAGTTCTCGCTGACCACGGTGGACCGCGGCGAGCTGGAGCGGGCCGCCGAGCGCGGTGAGCGCGGTGCCTCGGGCGCCCTGAAGGCCGTACGGAACCTGACCTTCCAGCTCTCCGGCGCCCAGCTGGGCATCACCGTCACCAACCTGGTGGTCGGCATGCTCGCCGAGCCGTCGATCGCCAAGCTGCTCGCCGGACCGTTCCAGGCGCTGGGCCTGTCCCGGACCACGGCGAGCTCGATAGCGCTGGTGCTGGGCACCGCCCTGTCGACGGTGTTCCTGATGGTCGTCGGCGAGCTGGTGCCCAAGAACTGGGCCATCTCCTCGCCGCTGACCGTGGCCAGGCGGGTGGGCAGCGCGCAGCGCTGGTTCAGCGCGGCCTTCCGGCCCTTCATCACGCACCTGAACAACACGGCCAACCGTTTCGTACGCCGGCTCGGCATCGAACCGGCCGAGGAACTGGCCTCCGCGCGCGGCCCTCAGGAGCTGGCCGCTCTCGCGCGGCACTCCGCCAAGAAGGGCGCGCTGGAGGCGGACACCGCCGAGCTGTTCGTCCGGACCCTGAACCTGGCGGACCTCACGGCAGAGAACGTGATGACCCCGCGCGTCCAGGTCGTCGCGCTGGACATGCAGGCGACCTGCGAGGACGTCGCCAACGCCACCCGGGCCACCGGCCTGTCCCGGTTCCCGGTCTACCGGGGGAACCTGGACTCGGTCGTCGGCACCGTCCACATCAAGGACGTCCTGGCCGTCCCCGCCGACCAGCGGCCCCACCGCACGGTGGCCCAGGTGATGCGCGAGCCGCTCCTGGTGCCCGAGTCGCTGACCGTGGACCGGCTGCTGGACCGGCTCTCCGGCAAGCGCACCATGGCCGTCGTCATCGACGAGTACGGCGGTACGGCCGGCGTGGTCACCCTGGAGGACATCGTGGAGGAGGTCGTCGGCGAGGTGCGCGACGAACACGACCCGCACGAGACGCCCGACCTCGCCCCCGCCGGCGCGGACGAGCAGGGCCGGGCCCTGTACTCGGCGGACGGCTCCGCCCGCACCGACCAGCTCGCGCGCGTGGGCCTGCGCGTGCCCGACGGGCCGTACGAGACGCTGGCCGGCCTGATCGCCAGCGAGCTGGGCCGGATACCCGCCGTCGGGGACAGCGTCGAGGTGGCCGGCTGGCGGCTGGACGTCGTCGACGCCTCGGGCCGCCGGGCCGCCCGCGTGCTGCTGCACGCGCCGCTGGACGACGAACGGATCCGCGGGGCCGAGAAGGCCCGCGGGGCGCGCGGGACCCACGGGACACGGGAGGGGACGCGATGACCGGCGTACAGCTGCTGATCGGCCTGTCGACCCTCGTCGTCAACGCCTTCTTCGTGGGCGCGGAGTTCGCGCTGATCTCCGTGCGCCGCTCGCAGATCGAGCCGCTGGCCCAGGAGGGCGACCGCCGCGCGCGCAGCGTGCTGTGGGGCCTGGAGCACGTGTCCGCGCTGCTGGCCGCCGCCCAGCTCGGCATCACGCTCTGCACGCTGGTACTGGGTGTGGTGGCCGAGCCGGCGATCGCGCATCTGCTGGAGCCGGTGTTCCACGCGGTGGGTGTGTCCCCGGGCACCGGTCACGCCGTGTCCTTCGCGATCGCGCTGTCCCTCGCCACGTACTTGCACATGCTGCTCGGCGAGATGGTGCCCAAGAACATCGCGCTGGCCGAACCGGTGCGCAGCGCGCTGCTGCTGGGTCCGCCGCTGGTCGCGCTGTCCCGGGCCCTGCGCCCAGTGATCTTCACGGTCAACACCTTCGCCAACGGGCTGCTGAAGCTGCTGCGGGTCGAGGCGAAGGACGAGGTCGCGGCCACCTTCACGGACACCGAGCTGGCCGAGATCGTCAAGGACGCCAGTGAGGCGGGCCTGATCGACGACCGGGCGCAGGAACGGCTCCACGACGCCCTGGAGCTGGGCAGCCGGCCGGTGAGGGACGTCGTCGTACCGCTGCAGCGGGTGGTCTACGCGCGCCTGGGCGTCACCCCGGAGCAGTTGGAGCGGCTGTCGGCCGAGTCGGGCTTCTCCCGGTTCCCCGTGGTCGACAGCAACCGCCGGATCGTGGGGTATCTGCACGTCAAGGACGCCCTGGACGCCTCGCCGCGGGACATGCCGTTCCGGCTGCGGGACATGCGGCCCATCGCGCGCGTGCGGGCCGAGACCCCGCTGGACGACGTGCTCACCGCGATGCGGGCGAGCCGGACGCACCTGGCCGCCGTGCTCGGCGACGACGGACGGCTGGCGGGCCTGGTGACCATGGAGGACGTGCTGCGACAGCTGTTCGGCCAGCCGGCTCCCGGGTGACACCCCTCCGGGGGCGGCGGTGGATCCCGGGGCGACCGACCGGCGGGTATGGCGCCGGGATACCATCTCTGTCGCCATGCAGACGAATCCCACACCTCCCCCGTACACCAGCCTGGTCGCGGTCGGCGACTCCTTCACCGAGGGCATGTCGGACCTGCTGCCCGACGGCTCCTACCGAGGCTGGGCCGATGTGCTCGCCGCGCGCATGGCCGCGCGCACGCCCGGGTTCCGGTACGCCAACCTCGCCGTGCGGGGGAAGCTGATCCGGCAGATCGTCGACGAACAGGTGGCGCCGGCCGCGGCCATGGACGCCGACGTCATCACGCTGGTCGGCGGGCTGAACGACACCCTGCGCCCCAAGTGCGACATGGGCCGCGTCCGCGGCCTGCTCACCGAGGCCGTGGAACGGCTGGCGCCCTCCTGCAGGCAGCTGGTGCTGATGCGCAGCCCCGGCCGCCAGGGACCGGTGCTGGAGCGGTTCCGGCCGCGCATGGAGGAGCTGTTCGCCTGCGTGGACGAGCTGGCGGACAAGCACGGCGCCCTGGTCGTCGACCTGTACGGCGCGCCCGCGCTGGCCGACCCCCGGATGTGGGACGTCGACCGGCTGCATCTGACCGCGGAGGGGCACCGCCGGGTCGCCGAGGCGGTGTGGCAGACGCTCGGGTACGAGCCGGAGGACGCCGAGTGGCACGTGCCGATGGCGGCCACCCTCCCGCCCGGCTGGACGAGCCGGCGGGTGGCCGACGCGCGGTTCGCCCGGCAGCACCTGCTGCCCTGGATAGGCCGGCGGCTGACCGGGCGCTCCTCGGGCGACGGCCTGCCGCCCAAGCGGCCGGAGCTGCTGCCCTACGAGAGCCGGGCCTAGCCTCCCGCCCTGCCGGTCTCCGGCGTGCGCGGAAGGACGCCGGCCAGCCGGTACGCGCCGGCCGGTACGCGTCTGCCGGTACGCGCCGGGGCCGTGCCCCGCGGACGTGCCGGCCGAGCGGGCGGGCACGGACGGGGTGGCGGACGTCTCGTAGCTTCCTCCGAACAGAGGCGTGGCGCTGGCCTGCACAAACCGCCAGTAGACTCTGGACACGTGACTGCTGCGCCCGCCAAGCCCCGAATCCCGAACGTCCTCGCCGGACGCTACGCCTCCGCCGAGCTCGCCACGCTCTGGTCCCCCGAGCAGAAGGTGAGGCTGGAGCGACAGCTCTGGCTCGCCGTGCTGCGGGCCCAGAAGGACCTCGGCATCGAGGTGCCGGACGAGGCGATCGCCGACTACGAGCGCGTTCTCGACACCGTCGACCTCGCCTCGATCGCCGAGCGCGAGAAGGTCACCCGGCACGATGTGAAGGCGCGGATCGAGGAGTTCAACGACCTCGCCGGGCACGAGCACGTGCACAAGGGCATGACCTCCCGTGACCTCACGGAGAACGTCGAGCAGCTGCAGATCCGGCTGTCGCTGGAGTTGATGCGCAACCGCACGGTGGCCGTGCTGGCGCGCCTCGGCAAGCTCGCCGGGGAGTACGCCGAGCTAGTCATGGCCGGCCGCTCGCACAACGTGGCCGCGCAGGCGACGACCCTCGGCAAGCGCTTCGCCACGGCCGCCGACGAGCTGCTAGTCGCCCACGGCCGCGTCGAGGAGCTGCTCGCGCGCTACCCGCTGCGCGGCATCAAGGGCCCGGTCGGCACCGCGCAGGACATGCTGGACCTGCTCGGCGGCGACGCGTCCAAGCTCGCCGAGCTGGAGCACCGCATCGCACACCACCTGGGCTTCTCGCAGGCCTTCACCTCGGTGGGCCAGGTCTACCCGCGCTCGCTGGACTACGAGGTCGTCACCGCGCTGGTGCAGCTGGCGGCGGCCCCGTCGTCGCTGGCCAAGACGGTCCGGCTGATGGCCGGGCACGAGCTGGTCACGGAGGGCTTCAAGCCGGGCCAGGTCGGCTCCTCGGCCATGCCGCACAAGATGAACACCCGTTCCTGCGAGCGCGTCAACGGCCTCATGGTCATCCTGCGCGGCTACGCCTCGATGACCGGTGAGCTGGCGGGCGACCAGTGGAACGAGGGGGACGTGTCCTGCTCGGTGGTCCGCCGGGTGGCCCTCCCCGACGCCTTCTTCGCCCTGGACGGCCTGCTGGAGACGTTCCTGACGGTGCTCGACGAG
Source organism: Streptomyces sp. NPDC042638 (assembly GCF_040647235.1). Lineage (NCBI taxonomy): Bacteria > Bacillati > Actinomycetota > Actinomycetes > Kitasatosporales > Streptomycetaceae > Streptomyces > Streptomyces sp. NPDC042638. The sequence continues at coordinate 96,936 of NZ_JBEZBT010000018.1, read as the reverse complement.
TTCGGCGCCTTCCCCGCGGTGATCGCCCGCGAACTGGACCGCTATCTGCCGTTCCTGGCGACGACCAAGGTGCTGATGGGCGCGGTGCGCTCCGGGGTCGGCCGCGAGGTCGCGCACGAGGCGATCAAGGAGAACGCGGTCGCCACCGCGCTGGCGATGCGCGAGCAGGGCGCCGAGCGCAACGACCTGCTCGACAAGCTCGCCGCCGACGAGCGGCTGCCGCTCGACCGCGAGCAGCTGACCGCGCTGATGGCCGACAAGCTCTCCTTCACCGGTGCCGCCGCCGACCAGGTCGGCGTGGTCGTCGGCCGGATCCAAGAGATCGTCAAGCAGCACCCGGAGGCCGCCGGCTACACCCCCGGAGCGATCCTCTGACCGGCGCACCCCGCTCAGCCCGCTCCCCCCGCTTCACCCAGGCGGAACTGGAGGCCGCCCGCGGCCGTCTCGTCCCGGACGTGGTCACGGACGGCCTCCATGTGCTCTTCTGCGGCATCAACCCCGGTCTGATGACGGCGGCGACCGGCCACCACTTCGCCCGCCCCGGCAACCGGTTCTGGCCGGTGCTGCACCTGTCCGGCTTCACCCCCCGGCTGCTGAAGCCGGCCGAGCAGCGGGAGCTGCTGACGTACGGGCTCGGCATCACCAACGTGGTCGCGCGGGCCACCGCGCGGGCGGACGAGCTGACCGCCGAGGAGTACGTCGAGGGCGGCCGGCTGCTGGAGGAGAAGGTGACCCGGCTGCGGCCGGGGTGGCTGGCGGTGGTCGGCGTGACCGCGTACCGGGCCGCCTTCGGTGACCGCACGGCCCGGGTCGGCCCGCAGGAGCGGACGATCGGGGACACGCGGGTGTGGGTGCTGCCCAACCCCAGCGGGCTGAACGCGCACTGGACGGCGGCCACGATGGCGGCGGAGTACGCGCGGCTGCGGGAGGCGGCCGAGGGCTGATCAGGGCGGGTCGGTCTCGGTCACTATGCCGAGGAGCCGGATCGGAAGCTCCTCGTACCCACAGGACACGCCGAGGGCGACCCATCGGTCCGCCCCGGGTGTCTGCCACAGGTGGATGTCGGGCACGTGCTCGCTCAGCTCGGCCCACGGCTCCTCGACGGCCTCGCCCTCCATCACCCGGCCGAAGGCGCTGCGCAGGCTGAAGCGCTGCGGCGGCCCCCAGCGGCCGGTGAGCCGCTCCGCGAGGCCGTCGCGGTCGGCCTCGAACTGGGCCGCCGTCTCCTCCCGGCCCGTGCCGTCGTCCTCCCAGAAGTCACCGCTCGTCCGTAAAACGGCTATGTGATAGCCGGGCCCGCTCTCGCCGTGCTCCGTCCCGCCGTGCGCCGTCGGGAACCCCCGGGCGCACAGCAGGTCGATGACGGCCAGGCACTTCGCGATGTCCATGAGATCCAGTAAAGCGGGCACCACTGACAATTGGCGGGCCGTCAGGCGTCCCCGCGGTCGAGGCGCCACCAGCCGCCGAGCAGGGCCGCCGCCGCCCACAGCGCCGTCACCGCGAGCCCGCTCCACGGGCCCAGCGTGCCCTGCCGGGCGCTGTGCAGGGCCACTTGACCGGCCCGGTCCGGGAGGAAGTCGGCGACACCGCCGGACACGTCGCCGACGACGAAGGACACGATCAGCAGGAACGGGATCAGCACGGAGAGGGTCGCCACCCCGCTGCGCAGCACGGTCGCGAGTCCGGCGGCGAACAGGGCCATCAGCGTCAGGTGCAGACCGCAGCCGACGGCGCCGCGGACCCCCTCGGCCCAGCCGGGCGCGGACGCCCCGAGGACCGCCCGGCCCGCCAGGAGCGTGACGAAACCGGTGAACAGCCCGACGGCCAGCGCCGGCAGGGCGATCGCCGTCGCCTTCGCGGCGAACCAGCGCCCCCGGTCGGGCACCGCCGAGAGCGTCAGCCGCAGCGCGCCGCCCCGGAACTCGGACGAGACGGCCGTCGTACCGAAGGCGATCGCCGCGATCTGCCCGAAGCTGACGCCGAAGAACACCGAGAACAGCGGGTCGGAGCCGTCCGCGTCGGCCGAGGCGAGCGCCGAGAAGGCGGCCGTGGCGACAAGGATCGCGGCGAGGGCGCCCAGCAGGGAACGCAGCGTACGGATCTTGATCCACTCGGCGTGGAGCGCGGGTGCGAAGGACATGGTCAGGCCTCCTGGGGTTGTGCGGTGAACTCGGCCTCGGCCGCCGTCAGATCGAGGTACGCCTCTTCCAGGGTGGCTTCCCGGGCGGCGAGTTCCAGGACGGGGATGCCCGCTTCGGACATCAGCCGGCCGATGTCGTCGACGCGCGCGTCGGGCACGGTCAGGGTCCCGTCCTCGTCCCGGGAGGCGTCGTGGCCGTGCCGGGTGAGGAGGTCGCCGAGGGCGGTGGGGTCGGTGGTGCGGACGCGGACGTGGGGCCGTACGCGCGCGTGGATGAACTCGCGCACCGGTGTGTCGGCGAGCAGGCGGCCCCGGCCGAGGATCAGCAGATGGTCGGCGAAGGCCGCGGTCTCGCCCATCAGGTGGCTGGAGACCAGGACCGTGCGGCCCTCGGCGGCGAGCCGGCGCAGCAGTGTGCGGATCCAGATGATGCCCTCCGGGTCGAGGCCGTTGGCGGGTTCGTCGAGCAGGACGGCCTCGGGGTCGCCGAGCAGGGCGGCGGCGATGCCGAGCCGCTGGCGCATGCCGAGGGAGTACGTCCGCACCCGGCGCCGCGCGACGGGGGCGAGGCCGGTCTCCTCCAGGACGGTGTCGGCCCGCCGGGCCGGGATGCGGTTGCTCGCGGCGAGGGCCAGCAGATGGTCCCGGGCGGTACGGGAGCCGTGCGCGGCCCGGGCGTCGAGCAGGGCGCCCACGCGGCGCAGGGGTTCGCGGAGCCGCGTGTAGGGCCGGCCGCCGATCGTGGCGGTGCCGGCGGTGGGCCGGTCGAGGCCGAGGACCAGACGGAAGGTGGTGGACTTGCCGGCGCCGTTGGGGCCGAGGAATCCGGTGACCCGGCCGGGACGGACGCTGAAGGTGAGCTGGTCCACGGCCCGCCGGCCGCCGTACTCCTTGGTGAGGTCTCTTACGTCGATGCTGGTCATGGCCGACAGCCTGGCGGGGCGGTGACGTTGGTTCCTCCCCCGCCGGTGGAGATCGCCTCCCCCGGGCGGGGGAGGCTCGTTGTCAGTGCCACCTGCGACGATGACGTCATGGCCCGCTTTCTGCGCCCGCTGCTGCGCGGGACGACGTACACGCGGCTGCTGCATCTGTGGGTGCCGATGCTGGTGGTCAGCGTCTGGCTCTTCATCGACCTGTCGACCCCCTGGATGCCCGCGCTGTTCCTGGTCCCGCTCGGTCTCGTGCCCGCGGTGCGGATCGGCGAGGGCGTACAGGCGCGGCTGTTGCTCACGCCCGGCGAGACCGATCCGGGCATCTCCCAGACGCCGTCGGCGACCTGGCGGGACCGGCTGCGCACGGTGGTGTGGCTGGAGCTGCGCATGGGTCTGGGCTGGATCGTCGTGGCCGCCTCGGTGTGGCTGCCCGTCATGTGTCTCCAACTGGTGCGGTGCGCGTCGGGGGAGGCGCCCGCCGGGGTCCCGCTGCTGGACCGGCTGCCCCCGCACCGCGCGTGGGCGCTGCTGGCGCCGCTGCCGCTGCTCGCGCTGTACGGCGTGGTCGTCGGTCTCGGCCGGCTGGTCACCGCCGGTGCGCGCCGGCTTCTGGGTCCCTCCGCGGCCGAGCGGCTGGCCGCGCTGGAGGAGCGCACCGAGCAGTTGCTGGAACGCACCCGGATCGCCCGGGAGTTGCACGACTCGATCGGGCACGCCCTGACGGTGGCGGTGGTGCAGGCGGGCGCGGCGCGGGCGGCCGGCGATCCGGCGTTCACCGAACGGGCGCTGGGCGCCATCGAGGAGACCGGGCGGGCCGCCCTGGCGGACCTGGAGCGGGTGCTGGGCGTCCTGCGGGAGGCCGGGCGGCCGGTGAGCGCGCGGCCCACGCTGGCCGACGCCGGCCGGCTGCTGGAGTCGGCGCGGGCCGCCGGGGCGAAGGTCGGCGCCGAGGTGACGGGCCCGGTCGAGGCCGTGCCGGGCCCGGTGTCCCGCGAGGGCTACCGCATCCTGCAGGAAGCGCTCACCAACGCGCTGCGGCACGCGGGAGCCGTGCCCGTGCGGGTCCGGGTCGAGGTCACCGGCGGCACGCTCGCCCTTGAGGTCCGCAATCCGCTGCCGGGACCGACACCCGACCCGGGCCGGGGCAGCGGCCTGCGCGGCATACGGGAGCGGGCCGCGCTGCTCGGCGGCACCGCCCGCACCGGCCCCGACGGGGGCGACTGGCAGGTGCGCGCGGTGCTGCCGATCGGTTGATCTAGGCTGGCCGGATGCCGGTCACCGTACTCCTCGTCGACGACGAACCCCTGGTCCGCGCGGGTCTGCGGGCCGTGCTGGCGGCGCAGCCCGACATCGAGGTGGTGGGCGAGGCGGCCGACGGAGCGGCGGTCATCCCGCTCGTACGGCAACTGCGGCCGGACGTGGTCGCCATGGATGTACGGATGCCGCTGATGGACGGCATCGAGGCCACGCGCGCGGTGCTGCGCACGGTGGCCGGGCCGCCGAAGATCCTCGTGGTGACCACCTTCGAGGACGACGAGTACGTGTACGAGGCGCTGCGCGCGGGTGCCGACGGGTTCCTGCTGAAGCGGGCCCGTCCCGCCGAGATCGTGCACGCGGTGCGGCTGGTCGCGGAGGGTGAGTCGCTGCTGTTCCCGGCCTCCGTACGGCGCCTCGCGGCCCGGTACGGCGACGGCGACCGGCCGGCGCGGGCCACGCTGGAGCGGGCCCGGCTGACGGAGCGGGAGGCGGAGGTACTCCGGCTCATGGCACAGGGGTTGTCGAACGCGGAGATCGCCGCCCGGCTGGTCGTGGGCGCGGAGACGGTGAAGTCGCATGTGAGCGCCGTGCTGGCCAAGCTCGGCGCGCGCGACCGCACCCAGGCGGTGATCGCGGCCTACGAGTCGGGGTTCGTGGAGCCGGGGTGACGGCGGCTCCCCGCCACGGGCGCGACCCGGCACTCGCCGGGGGTACGCCGGGCCGAGTACGATCCGGCCAACACGCCTGCGAGCTGGGAGGACGGACGGTGGGGCAGCTGACCGGCGGCGATCCCTCGCTGCTGCGGAGGATCAATTCCGCGGTGGTGCTGCAGGCGCTGCGTGGCACGGACTGCGCGACGCTCACCGAGATCACCCGTGTCACCGGACTGTCCCGGCCGACCGTCGAGGGCGTCGTGGAGGGGCTCATCGACAGCGGTCTGGTCGTGGAGGCCGCGGCCGACGAGGGCGGCACCCGCCGGCAGGGTCGGCCCGCCCGCCGGTTCCGGTTCCGGGCCGAGGCGGGACATCTGCTCGGCCTGGAGATCGGCCCGCACCGGGTCGCCGCGCTGCTGTCCGATCTGGACGGACGGGTGCTGGGCACGCAGGCCAAGGTGGTCGACGAGACGGCCTCTGCGGACGAGCGGCTCGACCGGCTGCGCGGCGCGGTCGCCGAACTGCTGCGCCGGGCCGCGGTCGCGCGCAGCTCGCTGCGGGCCGTGGGCGTGGGTACGCCGGGCATCGTGGAGGCGGACGGCACGGTCCGGCTGAGTACGGCCCTGCCGCAGTGGACGGGGCTGAGGCTCGGCGAGCGGCTGAGCCGTTCCTTCAGGTGTCCGGTGCTGGTGGAGAACGACGCCAACGCGGCGGCGGTCGCCGAGCACTGGATGGGCGCGGCGACCGGCACGGACGACGTGGTGTTCGTCCTGGCGGGGCTGAGCCCGGGGGCCGGTTCGCTGATCGGCGGGCGGCTGCACCGGGGTTACGGCGGGGCGGCCGGGGAGATCGGCGCGCTGCATCTGCTGGGCCGGGAGGCGACACCGGAGGCGCTGCTGTCGACCACCGACGAGCCGCTGCACCCGCTGGACGAGCAGGCGGTCGCCGAGGTGTTCGCGCTGGCACGGAAGGGTGACCAGCGGGCCCTGGCGGCCGTCGAGCGGTTCATCCAGCGGCTCGTGCACGACGTGGCCGCGCTGGTGCTGGCCCTCGATCCGGAACTGGTCGTGATCGGCGGCTGGGCGGCCGGTCTGGACGGTGTGCTGGAGCCGCTGCGCCGCGAACTGGCCCGCTACTGCCTGCGTCCGCCCCGGGTGACGCTCTCCCTGCTGGGCGAGGCGGCCGTGGCCACGGGGGCGCTGCGGCTGGCGCTGGACCATGTGGAGGCGCAGCTGTTCGCGGTGACCCGGGGCTGAGCCCGGCCGGAGGGGGCGGGGGGTGCCGTCCTCCGCGGCTGCGCCGTGGCCGGCCGCGCAGTTCCCCGCGCCCCTGAGGCCGGCCGGCCCACCCGGCATCCGGGGTCCCCCGACATGCCGACGGCTGCCCGTGCCTCCGGCGTCGGCCGGTCCACCCGGCAACCCGGGTGGACCGCACCGCCGAGAGCAGGGGCGGGGGTCAGGAGGCCTGGCGCTCCGGGTCGTGGTGTATTTCCACGCCCGCCGATTCACCGAAGGTCAGCCGGCAGGTGTCGGCGCGGTAGGTCGCCACCGAGAGGGCTGCGGTTCGGCCCTGGACGAAGAAGCGGGTGGTGACGACGAGGACGGGCGAGCCGGGGAGCCGGTCGAGTGCCTTGGCGTCGTCCGCGCGCGCGGAGCCCAGCTCGACCGAGCGGTCCTCCCCCTCCAGCGGCAGGTGCTGCAGTTCACGCAGCACCGCACGCGCGCGTGCCGCGCCGGACGGGGCGTCGATCGCGGTCAGGCCCGCCACCGAGGCCGCCGGGATGTAGAGAAGTTCGGTGGCCACCTGCTGGCCGTGGGACGTGCGGGCGCGCCGGACCGTGTGGACGGTTTCGTCCGCGCCGGTCTCCAGAGCCGCGGCGACGGCGGCGGGCGGCGCCGCCTGGACGCTGTCGACGGGCTGCCAGGCGTCACCCGCGGCACCGGGCCACGCGTGCTGTTCCGTGCCGACGGCCACGCCCACGCGCGGGGGCGCGACGGTCGTGCCGACCCCGCGGCGGCGCTGCAACCGGCCCTCCAGCTCCAGTTGTTCGAGGGCCTGGCGGAGCGTGGCGCGGGCCACGCCGAAGCGGGCCGCGAGTTCACGCTCGTTGGGCAGGATCTCCCCGACCGAGAACTCGGAGTCCAGTGCCTCGCTCAGCACGGTCCTCAGATGCCAGTACTTCGGTTCCGGTACCGATTCCAGCTGCGTGGTCCCCACCCTGTCCTCCGCAAGAGCCGTGGTCCGGCAGTTTTTGGCGCCCTTGTTTATTAAAGGTTGTTGCACTTCTCTGCGACCATAGGGCGGCGGTCACCCTTGGTCAAGACCAATCCTCGGCCCAGCGGCATACGCCCGGGCCACCCGCAGCGCAGCGTTCACGAGGCGTTCGTACGCCACGGTGCGTGTGACATCGCGGCAAAGCCCACGTCGTACGGCAACCGTGAGGTGCGGCGGGTGGCTTGGGGGCCGTACACGGCGGACGGCGCGAGCCCGGGGGCTACCGGCTGGTAGTAATTGCTGACAAGCTGTCTACCGTGTCCGTCAGCAGCCCAGACGAGGAGCACTTCATGGCCGCCACCGTCTCCTTCAAGGTCCCCGCCCCGCACGGCGCGAGCGACGTGAGCGTGTCCTACGCGCGCGTGGGCCGCGGCGAACCGCTGGTCCTGCTGCACGGCATCGGCCACCACCTGCAGGCGTGGGACCCGGTCGTGGACATCCTGGCCACCGAACGCGACGTGATCTCCGTCGACCTGCCGGGTTTCGGCGCCTCCCCGGCGCTGCCGTACGGCCTGCCCTACGACCTGGCCACCACGACGTCCGTGCTCGGCGCGCTGTTCGAGGCGCTGGAGCTGGGCCGCCCGCACGTCGCCGGCAACTCGCTGGGCGGCCTGCTCGCGCTGGAGCTGGGCCGGGAGAAGCTGGCCCGGAGCGTCACCGTCTTCTCCCCCGCCGGTTTCTGGACGGAGGCCGAACGGCGGTACGCCTTCACGGTGCTGCTCGCCATGCGGGGCATCGCCCAGCGGATCCCCGAGCGGGTGGTGCGGCGACTGTCCCGTACGGCGGCCGGGCGTACCGCCCTGACCAGCACCATCTACGCCCGCCCCGGACGCCGTTCGGCGGAGGCGGTGGTCGCCGAGACCCGGGCGCTCGCGGCGGCCACCGGTTTCGGGGCGACCCTGCGGGCGGGCACCACCGTCCGGTTCACCGACGACCTGCCGGGCCTGCCCGTCACGGTGGCCTGGGGCACCCGGGACCGGATCCTCGTACGCCGCCAGGGCGTCCGCGCCAAACAGCTCATCCCGCACGCCCGCCTGGTACGACTGCCCGGCTGCGGCCACGTCCCGATGAACGACGACCCGGCGCTGGTCGCCCGGGTCATCCTGGACGGCAGTCACTGAGAGGAACCGCCCCCTGACGGACGGTCAGCCGCCACGGGTGACGGGCGGTTGTTCACTTGCGGTTCGCGTGCGCGCCGCGGCGCACCAGTAGGTGTGACTGTGCACAACGCACAACCGGCCGGATCCCGTCCCTGGAGGCGCAGTCATGTCACACCGTCCGTTCCCCGGCCGCCGCGGCGTTCTGCGCGGCTCCCTCGCCGCGTCGGCGGCCCTGACCCTGCCCGGTGGTCTCGGCGCGGCCCCGGCGTTCGCCCGCTCCGGACGCCCTCGGGCGGAGTGGGGTGTGCAGACCGGTGACGTGACCGCCGACTCCGGCCTGGTGTGGGTGCGTGCGGACCGGCCGGCCCGGATGATCGTGGAGACCGCCGCCACCGAGTCGTTCCGCAACCCGCGCAGACGGCTCGGGCCGCTGCTGGGCGCCGGCACGGACTTCACCGGCACCACCGCGCTGCACGGCCTGCCGTCCGGCGAGCAGATCCACTACCGCGTCCTCCTCGCCGACCCGGACGACCCGCGCCGCACCGGCGAGCCCGTGACCGGTACCTTCCGCACGGTCTCCCGGCGCCGCCGGGACGGCGTGCGCTTCCTGTGGTCGGGCGACCTGGCCGGGCAGGGCTGGGGCATCAACCCCGACCTGGGCGGTTACCGCATCTACGACGCCATGGCGAAGCTGGACCCGGACTTCTTCCTGTGCAGCGGCGACAACATCTACGCCGACGGCCCGATCGCCGCCACCCAGGCGCTGCCCGACGGCGGCACCTGGCGGAACGTCACCACCGAGGAGAAGTCGAAGGTCGCCGAGACCCTCGCCGAGTACCGGGGCAACTTCCGCTACAACCTGCTCGACGACAACCTGCGCCGGTTCAACGCCCAGGTGCCCTCGGTCATCCAGTGGGACGACCACGAGGTGCGCAACAACTGGTACCCGGGCGAGGTCGTCGCCGCCTCCGACACCCGCTACACCGAGAAGAGCATCGACGTCCTCGCCGCGCGGGCCAGGCGGGCGTTCAGCGAGTACTTCCCCCTGTCCACGCTGCGTCCGGGCGCGCGGGAGGGCCGCGTGTACCGGGTGCTGCGCCAGGGCCCGCTGCTGGACGTGTTCGTGCTCGACATGCGGACCTACCGCAACGCCAACTCCCCCGACGACCAGACCACCGACCCGCGGGGGATCATGGGCCGGGAGCAGCTGGAGTGGCTCAAGCGGGAGCTGTCCCGGTCGCGTGCGGTGTGGAAGGTGATCGCCGCCGACATGCCGCTCGGTCTCGTCGTACCGGACACGACGGAGAACCGGCCCGACATCGAGGCGGTGGCCCAGGGCGATCCCGGCGCGCCGCTCGGCCGGGAGCTGCAGATCGCCGAGCTGCTGCGGTTCATCAAGCACCGGCGGATCACCGGCACGGTGTGGCTGACGGCGGACGTGCACCACACCTCCGCCCAGCACTACCAGCCCTCCCGGGCGGCGTTCACCGACTTCGAGCCGTTCTGGGAGTTCGTCTCCGGGCCGCTGAACGCCGGCGCCTTCCCGGCCAGTGCGCTGGACGGCACCTTCGGCCCGGAGCGGGTGTTCGTCAAGGCGCCGACCGCGGCCAACGTCTCCCCCGCGGGCGGCTACCAGTTCTTCGGCGAGGTCGACATCGACGGGGGCAGCGGAGAGCTGACGGTACGGCTGCGCGAGCAGGATGGGACGGTGCTGTTCACCCGGACGTTGCAGCCGGGCCGGGTCGGCCAGTAGGAGACCGGCCGGTCAGTGAGAGACCGGTCGGTCAGCAAGAGACCGGTCGGCCGGTCGGCCATAGAAAATGCAATAAACCGGACGGAGCATGCTTTTACCCATCGGTCACAATCAGTTCGTGATCACGCAACACCGCTCCTTCACAGTGGTTGCATGACTCCAGACATGTCTGACGTGACCCGGGCGAAGCACGGACGGCCCGTACACCACTGGCGGCGGGACGCCGTCGAGCTCGCCGCGCTCTTCACGGCCGTGGCGGTCGCGGACGCGGTGGCGAATCTGGTCGGGCACGGGCCGGGCGGCCCTGCCCTGCTGGTGACCTCGGCGATGGCGCTGGCCGCCACGGCGGCGTTCCACGTGTGGTGGTCACGCCGCCACGGACACGCGCCCCCGGTGAGCGATACCGGTGCCCGGCCGACCGCCGAGACGCGGCCGGCCGGGCCGTCCGGGCAGCCCACCGCCGACGACCTCGCCGGCGCGCTGTGGCGGATGCGGACGACGGTGAGGGACGAGCCGGGCTCCCTGGCCGTCCTGTGCTCGGCGCTCGGCGAGCGGCGGGTGGACATCCTGAGCCTGCAGACCCACCCGCTGGCCGACGGGACGGTGGACGAGTTCCTGCTGCGGGCGCCGGGGGCGCTGGCAGCGGCCGACATCACCCGGGCGGTCGCGCTGGCCGGGGGAACGTCCACCTGGATCGAGCGGGCCGACGCCCACGATCTGGTCGACGCGCCCACCCGGGTGCTCGGCCTGGCCGCCCGTACCGCCCTGGACACCGCCGAACTTCCGCTGGCCCTGCGCCAGTTGCTGGGCCGCTGCACGATCCGGTCGCTGCCGGGCAAGCCGGCCGGCGGGGGCCCGGGTCCGCGGCCGGTGCCGGTCGAGGGGGTTCTGGAGGACACCGTGATGCGGCTGCCGGCGCCCGAGGGCGGTGTGCTCACCGTGGAGCGGGCGTATCTGCCGTTCACGCCGACCGAGTTCGCCCGGGCGCGGGCGCTGGTGGAACTCGACAGCAGGCTCGGGCCGCGCATCCCCGGCGGTCAGGACGTGCTGACCCTGCCCGAGGGCAACGACATCACCGTGCGCCGGGTCGACACCGGTGACCTGGCCGCGGCCCGGGCGATGCACGAGCGGTGCTCGCCGGACACCCTCGCTCTGCGCTACCACGGCCCGGTCGGCGACGCGGACCGCTATCTGAACCACCTCCTCAGCCCCCGATTCGGCCGGACGCTGGCCGCGCAGACGGCCTCCGGCCGGATCGTCGGCCTCGGGCATCTGCTGTGGGACGGCGACGAGACCGAGGTCGCGCTGCTGGTCGAGGACGAGTGGCAGCAGCGGGGCATCGGCGGTGAACTGCTCGGCCGGCTGGTGGCGCTGGCGGTGGAGGCCGGCTGCGAGAGCGTGTACGCCGTGACCAGGGCGTCCAACACCGGCATGGTCGCCGCGATGCGCGGCCTCGGACTGGCGCTGGACTACCAGGTAGAGGAGGGCACGCTGGTCATCACGGCTCGGCTGGACGCCGCACACGACACGTCCCGGCTCCGCCACGGCACCGGCCGGCAACGGCTCGGCGACCCGGCCCGCCGGGACTGACCCCCGCCACCCGGCCCGGCGGGACCGACCCCCGCCACCCGGCCCGGCGGGACCGACCCCCGCCACCACGTGGCCCGGCGCCCCGGCTCCGGGCCACCGGTGGTGCGCCCGCACGAACGCACCACCGGAACGAGGACACCGACCGCTCAGGTGCGGCCACGGCTGTGCCGGGTCACCGTCAGCGGCGCTCCCCCGGTCCGGCGGTGGCCGGTGATGCCGGAACCCACCGGGCCCGCCGTCGGACGGCGTCCCCTCCGGCCGGCCGTCAGCGCACCGCCTCCATCAGGGGCACCGGCGCCGGGGCGGGCTTTCCGAGCGCCTGGTCCAGGTCGGCCCACAGGTCCTCCACGTCCTCCAGCCCCACCGAGAGCCGCAGCAGCCGGTCGCTCACCCCCGCCCCGCGCCGGTCCTCGGCGTCCACGATGCGGTGGCTGATGGACGCGGGATGCTGGATGAGCGTGTCGACGCTGCCCAGGCTCACCGCGGGGGTGACGAGCCGGACCCGGGAGATCAGTTCGTGCGGGTCGCCGTGCACCTCGAAGGCGACCATCGCGCCGCCGAGCCGCGGGTAGCGCACCCGGGCCACGCGCGGGTCGGCGGCGAGCCGGCGGGCCAGCTCGGCGGCGTTCGCGGAGGCGGCGCGCACCCGTACCGGCAGGGTGGCGAGGCCGCGCAGGAGCAGATAGCCCGCCAGCGGGTGCAGCACGCCGCCCGTGGCGAACCGTATCTGCCGCAGCCGGCCGGCGGACTCCTCGTCGCAGGCGACCACCCCGGCCAGCACGTCGCCGTGCCCGCCGAGGTACTTGGTGGCGCTGTGCAGCACCAGCCGGGCGCCCTGCTCGGCCGGGCGTTGCAGCACGGGCGTGGCGAAGGTGTTGTCGGCGAGCAGCGGGACCGAGCCGCAGGCGTGGGCGACGGCCCGCAGGTCGAGTTCGGCGAGGGTCGGGTTGGCCGGGGACTCGACCATCACCAGGCCGGTGTCCGGGCGCAGCGCGTCGGCGATGCCGGCCGGGTCGGTCCAGGTGACCTCCGTACCGAGGAGCCCGGCGGTCAGCAGATGGTCGCTGCAGCCGTACAGGGGCCGTACCGCGACGACGTGGCGCAGGCCCAGCGAGGCGCGGGCCAGGAGGACCGCGCTGAGCGCGGCCATGCCACTGGCGAAGGCGACCGCGGACTCGGTGCCCTCCAGGCGGGCCAGGGCGGTCTCGAAGCGAGCCACGGTCGGGTTGCCGAGTCGGCCGTAGATCGGCGGGCCGGCCGGGTCCGCGCCCCCGGCGGCGAAGGCGTCGATGCGGGCGGCCTCGGCCCGGCTGTCGTAGCAGGGGTAGGTGGTGGACAGGTCGATCGGCGGGGCGTGCAGTCCCTGTCGGGCGAGGTCGTCGCGGCCGGCGTGTACGGCCTCGGTGGCCAGGGCTCTCGATGCGGCGCGTACGTCGTCGTAGGCGCCGGTGCTCGCTGTGTCCATGGGCGGAAGGGTGAACATCGAACGGTTCCGGGGATCCGGACACCGTGCTACGTTCGGCCGATGGCCGAATCTGTCGTACTGGATCCGGTGGACCTCCATCTGCTGCGGCTGCTGCAGAACGACGCCCGGACCACCTACCGTGACCTCGCCGCACAGGTGGGCGTGGCGCCGTCGACCTGTCTGGACCGGGTGACCCGGCTGCGCCGCTCCGGCGTGATCCTCGGCCACCGGCTGCAGCTCGACCCGGCCAGGCTCGGACGCGGCTTGCAGGCACTGCTGTCGGTTCAGGTACGGCCGCACCGGCGGGAACTGGTGGGACCCTTCGTCGAGCGGATCCGGGCACTGCCGGAGGCGCGGACGGTGTTCCATCTGACCGGGCCCGACGACTACCTGGTGCACGTGGCCGTCGCGGACATGGCCGATCTGCAGCGGCTGGTGCTGGACGAGTTCACCGCGCGGCGGGAGGTGGCCCGGGTGGAGACCCGGCTGATCTTCCAGCAGTGGGAGTGCGGTCCGCTGCTGCCGCCCGGCCACGCCCAGAGCTGAATCCGCCGAAACGCGGGTGACGTGGAGATCCTTCGCGTACGAGGATGGGCCGCATGTCTGAGAGCCACATCCCCCTGCCCCGACAGGTCGCCGACGCCTACGTGGACGACCTCATCGCCCTCGACCCGGTCACCGGCACGTACCTCGGTGTGCAGGAGAGTTCGAGCCGGCTGCCCGACTACTCGCCGGCCGGCCAGGAAGCCTTCGCGGAGCTGGCGCGGGCGACCCTCGCGAAGCTGGACGAGGCGGAGCGGCAGCCCGGTGCGGACAGCGACGTGGAGCGCCGCTGCGGGCGGCTGCTCCGGGAGCGGCTGACCGCGGAACTCGCCGTCCACGACGCCGGGGAGCACCTGCGCCGGATCGGCAACATGGACACCCCCGGGCACGCGGTGCGGGAGGTCTTCACCGTCACCCCGGCGGAGACGGAGGAGGACTGGGCAGCCATCGCGGAGCGGCTGCGCGCCGTGCCGGGCGCCCTCGCCGGCTATCGCGCCTCGCTCGAACTCGGCCTGGAGCGCGAGCTGTTCGCGGCGCCCAGGCCCACGGCGACGTACATCGACCAGCTCACCGAGTGGACGGACACCGACGGCAGCGGCCGCGGCTGGTACGAGGACTTCGCCGCCGCGGGACCCGAGGCGCTGCGCGCGGAGCTGGACGGGGCGGCGCGGGCGGCGACCGGCGCCCTGGCGGAGCTGCGGGACTGGCTGCGGGACGTGTACGCCCCGGCGATCGAGGGCGCCCCGAACGTGGTCGGCCGGGAGCGGTACGCGCGCTGGTCCCGCTACTTCAACGGCACCGACCTGGACCTGGACGAGGCGTACGCCTACGGCTGGGCGGAGTTCCACCGGATCCTCGGCGAGATGAAGCGGGAGGCGGAGAAGATCCTGCCCGGCGCCCGGACGCCCTGGGTGGCGCTGGCGCACCTGGACGAGCACGGCCGGCACATCGAGGGCGTGGACGAGGTCCGGGACTGGCTCCAGGGCCTGATGGACAAGGCCATCGACGAACTGGACGGCACACACTTCGAGCTGGCCGAGCGGGTGCGCCGGGTGGAGTCGCGCATCGCCCCGCCCGGTGGCGCGGCGGCCCCCTACTACACGGCCCCGTCGGAGGACTTCTCCCGGCCCGGCCGCACCTGGCTGCCCACGATGGGCCTGACCCGCTTCCCGGTCTACGACCTGGTGTCGACCTGGTACCACGAGGGCGTCCCCGGCCATCACCTCCAGCTCGCCCAGTGGGCGCACGTCGCCGAGAGCCTCTCCCGCTACCAGGCGACGGTCGGCATCGTCAGCGCCAACGCGGAGGGCTGGGCGCTGTACGCGGAACGCCTGATGGACGAGCTGGGCTACCTCACCGGGCCGGAGGAACGGCTCGGCTATCTGGACGCGCAGATGATGCGGGCGTCCCGGGTGATCGTGGACATCGGCATGCACCTGGAGCTGGAGATTCCCGCCGACTCACCGTTCCACCCCGGTGAGCGGTGGACGCCCGAGCTGGCACAGGAGTTCTTCGGTGCGCACAGCAGCCGGCCGGCGGACTTCGTGGAGAGCGAGCTGACCCGGTATCTGACGATCCCGGGCCAGGCGATCGGCTACAAGCTCGGCGAGCGGGCCTGGCTGCTCGGCCGGGACAAGGCGCGTGAGCTGCACGGTGACGCGTTCGACCTGAAGGCGTGGCACATGGCGGCGCTGTCGCAGGGCTCGCTGGGCCTGGACGACCTGGTGGACGAACTGTCCCGACTCTGACCACCTGCTCCCACACCGCCTGCTCCCACCGCATGCTCCGGCCCGGCCCGGTCCGGTGCCCGGCCCCGCGCGCCCCGGCGGATCGACGACCTCGGTCCGCCGGGGCGGCCCGGGCGGACGCGGTCCCGGACGCCCATCCCCGGCAGGCAGTGGCCGGGCGGCCGGTGGCCGGGCGGCCGGTGGCCGGGAGCCGGGCAGCCCGTGGCCATGCGGCCGGTGGCCGGGCAGCCCACGGCCGACAGGCCCGGTGGCCGGGGGCCCGTGGCCAGGGGGCCGGTGGCCGGGAGGCCGGTGGCCCGTAGCCGGGAGGCCGGTGGCCGGGAGGCCGGTGGCCCGTAGCCGGGCGGCTGGTGCCCGGTGGCCGGCGGTCCATGGCCGGGCGGCCTCGTGGCCGAGGGCCAGTGGCCGGTGGCCGGGCGGCCTCGTGGCCGGGGACCAGTGGCCGGTGGCCGGGCAGCCGGGGGCCAGCAGGCCCGTGCCCCATGGTCGGTGACCAGGCAGCCCGTGGCCCATGGCCGGTAACC
>NZ_JBEZBT010000018.1:80182-80859 GCF_040647235.1 Streptomyces sp. NPDC042638 | reverse complement strand
CATGGTCGGTGACCAGGCAGCCCGTGGCCCATGGCCGGTAACCAGGCAGCCCGTGGCCCATGGCCGGTAACCAGGCGGCCCGTGGCCGACGGCCAGACGGCCGGTATCCAGGCGGCCGGTGGCCGGCGGCCCGTGGCCGGCAGGCCCGTGCCCCATGGTCGGTGACCAGGCAGCCCGTGGCCCATGGCCGGTAACCAGGCAGCCCGTGCCCCATGGTCGGTGACCAGGCAGCCCGTGGCCCATGGCCGGTAACCAGGCAGCCCGTGCCCCATGGTCGGTGACCAGGCAGCCCGTGGCCCATGGCCGGTAACCAGGCGGCCCGTCGCCGGTGGCCAGACGGCCGGTGGCCAGGTGGCCGGAAACCGGGCGGCCCGTGGCCGACGGCCAGACGGCCGGTAACCAGGCGGCCGGTGCCCAGGGGCCGGGCGGCGGTGGCCGGCGGCCCATGGCCGGCAGGCCCTGCCCCATGGCCGGTGACCAGGCAGCCCGTGGCCCATGGCCGGTAATCAGACGGCCCGTGGCCGCCGACCAGACGGCCGGTGGCCAGACGGCCGGTGGTCAGGTGGCCGGAAACCGGGCGGCCCGTGGCCGACGGCCAGACGGCCGGTAACCAGGCGGCCGGTGCCCAGAGGCCGGGCGGCGGTGGCCGGCGGCCCATGGCCGGTGACCAGGCAGCC
>NZ_JBEZBT010000018.1:46559-80083 GCF_040647235.1 Streptomyces sp. NPDC042638 | reverse complement strand
CCGTGGCCCATGGCCGGTGACCAGGCAGCCCGTGGCCCATGGCCGGTGACCAGGCAGCCCGTGGCCCATGGCCGGTGACCAGGCGGCCCGTGGCCGGTAACCAGGGGGCCGGGCGGCCCATGGCCGGGCGGCCGGTGGTCAGGTGGCCGGTAACCGGGCGGCCCGTGGTCGGCAGGACCGTGGCCGGGCCGGGGTTCGCTCGGCCGTCCGGCCGTCTCCGGGTGGCGCGGGCGCGGCGCGGGCGGCTAGCTGGTGCCCGGGGGCCGATTGCGGAGAGGCGGGCCGGGCATGCGGGAGAAGTCGCCGGGACAGGAGGCGCTGGAGAGACCGCGCGCCGCGGGGCTCGCCGGAGTCGTCTTCGCGCTGCTCCTGGCGGCGATGATCATCCTGGTCAGGCTGGGGATTCCGGAAGGGGCCGACGCGGCCACCGTCCAGGCGTTCACGGACCCCGGACGGCGTGACGCGCTGCGGGCGGCCCTCGCGCTCGTGCCGTTCGCCGGCATCTTCTTCCTGTGGTTCATCGGCGCGGTACGCGCGCACGTCGGCGCGGTCGAGGACAAGTTCCTCTCCACCGTCTTCCTGGGCAGCGGGCTGGTCTTCACCGCCATGTTGTTCGGCGCCGCCGCCGCGGCGAGCGCCGTGCTCGCTGTGTCCCACCCGACGGGCACGCTGCCGGCGCCGGCGGCCTGGGACTTCGGCCGTCACCTCGCGTACACGCTGATGACGGGGTACGCCATGCGGATGGCGGCGGTCTTCGTCTCCTCCATGTCGGTCATCGGCCACCGTCTCGGCGTCCTGCCGCGCTGGCTCACGATCGTGGGCTTTCTCAGCGCGCTGACGCTGCTCTTCGTCTCGTCGAACGTGCACTGGGCGGAACTCGTCTTCCCGGCGTGGTCGCTCCTGCTGAGTCTGCACATCCTCACGGCCGGCCGCCGTAACCGCCCCCGGCCGGCGGCGGCCGGATGACGGCCGCCCACGGCGGGCGCTCACTCGATCGGCGTGCCCGGCGCGCGGGCGGCCCGCCCGCACTCGCATGCTGGCGGACGGGGGAAGACCGCCGTCCGGAGCCGCCCGCACCAGCCGCGTGGGCGCGCACCGGACCTGGCCACCGAGAGAGCGGAGCGTCGATGAGGCTCGTTGTCGATCTCAACAAGTGTCAGGGGTACGCGCAGTGCGCGTTCCTCGCGCCCGACGTCTTCGCCATGCACGGCGAGGAGTCGCTGATCTACAACCCGCGCGCGGACGAGGAGCAGCGGGAACGGCTGGCGCGTGCGGTCGCCGCCTGTCCGGTGCAGGCGATCACCGCCGACGGTCTGGACGGCGCGCGGGGATCGGCGGCCGGTTCCGCGCAGGAGGCGTCCGATGGCCGCTGACCAGCTGGAATGGCTCAGGCGCGAGGGCCGGATCGTGGTCGTGGGCGCCTCGCTGGCCGGCCTGCGGGCCGCCGAGACGCTACGCGCCGAGGGCTTCGCCGGTGAGCTGACCCTGATCGGTGACGAGCCGCACGAGCCGTACGACCGGCCGCCCCTGTCGAAGTCCGTCCTGCTGGGCATGGCGTCCCCGAACCACACCGAGCTGCCCCACCGCTGGGAGATCGACGCCAAGTGGCGCCTCGGGGTGGCGGCGACGGGTCTGGACCTGACGGCCAGGCGGGTCCGGCTGGCCGACGGGGACGAGGTGGAGTACGACCGGCTGCTCATCGCCACCGGCGTCCGGGCCCGGCCGTGGCCGAAGGAGGAGGAGGCCCGGCTGGACGGCGTGTGTGTGCTGCGCACGCGGGAGGACGCGGCCGACCTGTGGCGGCGGTTGAAGGCGGGGCCGCGCCGGGTGTTCGTCATCGGCGCCGGGTTCGCCGGTTCCGAGGTCGCCTCCGCCTGCCGGGAGATGGGCATCGCCGTCACCGTGGCGGAACGTGCGGGGGCGCCGCTGGTGGGCGCGCTCGGCGGGGTCGTCGGCGCGGTCGCGGCCGACCTGGCGGTCGAGAACGGCGTGGACCTGCGCACCCATGTCACGGTGACCTCGCTGGAGGGGGACACGGCCGGCAGGGTGCGGGCCGTGCATCTGTCCGACGAGACGGTCGTCGAGGCGGACGTGGTCGTGGTCTCGCTGGGTTCGCTGCGCAACACCGACTGGCTGGCCGGGTCCGGACTGGGCGCCGGTCCCCGGGGCATCGCCTGTGACGCGGGCTGCCGGGCCTTCGACTTCCGGGGCATCGTCACGGACGACGTGTTCGTGGCGGGCGACGTCGCGCGCTCCCCGCACGCGCTGTTCGGCTACCAGTTCCTGTCGCTGGAGCACTGGGGCAACGCCGTCGCCCAGGCGGAGACGGCCGCGCACAACATGATCTGCCACGGCGCCGACCGGCGGCCCCACCTGTGGATGCCCGCGTTCTGGTCGTCGATGTTCGGGGTGAACATCAAGTCGGTCGGGGTGCCGCCCATGGGCGAGCAGATCATGATCACGCAGGGTTCGCTGGCCGAGCGCCGGTTCGTCGGCGTCTACGGGTACAAGGGCCGGGTCGTGGCCGCCGTGACCTTCGACAACACGCGGTGGCTGGAGTTCTACCAGCGGCAGATCGAGCGGGGGGCGCCGTTCCCGGTGGAGTTCCCGACGATGGACCGGCGTCCCGAGGGCCGGCAACCGGTGTCGGCCGACTTCCCGGACCCCTCCCTGCCGACACACGGCCCGATGGTGACCCTCACCGGTTACTCGCCGGCCGACCAGCAGCTGGTCTTCCATCCCTCCCGCCACTGACCGCCGCCCCCGACGCTCCAAGGACCCGCCATGCCGCAAGCCTCGATGACGCACCGGATCACCGACTTCGCGAACCGCGCCAACCCGTACCCGGTGTACCAGGAACTGCGCAGGACACCGGTACTGCACGAGGAGGAGGACGGCCCCTACATCATCAGTTCGTACTACGACATCAAGGCCCTGCTCCACGATCCGCGGATCAGCTCGGACGCCGCCAACCTGTCCGCCCCGGATGACGACGAGCTGGGCCAGCCGGACGAGACGGGCGGTCTGCCGCCGTCGTTCCTGCGGCTCGACCCGCCCGAGCACGACCGGCTGCGGCGGATCGCCAACAGCGCCTTCGGACCACCGCACCGGCCACGGCGGATCGAGAGCATGCGGGGCGAGATGCGGCAGATCGTCACCGAGCTGATCGACGCGCTCGGGGACGCCCGCCGGTTCGACCTGGTCGACCAGTTCGCCTACCCCTTCCCGGTGACGGTGATCTGCCGGCTGCTCGGGGTGCCCAGGGAGGACGAGCCGCGGTTCCGTGCCTGGGTGGATCCGCTGGTCGCGAACCTCGACCCCGCGCGCCAGGACGACGGCGACGCGCAGAAGACGGCGCAGGAAGCGCGTATGCAGCTCGGCATGTACCTGGCCGGACTGGTCGAGCAGCGCACCAAGGAGCCCCGTGACGACCTGCTGTCCGACCTGGTGAACAGCCGGGGTCCGGACGGCTCCATGGCCATGATGGAGGTGCTCAGCACGACCGTCCTGCTGCTGATCGCCGGTCATGAGACGACCGTCAACCTGATCACCAACGGCATGCTCACCCTGCTGCGCCACCCGGAGATCCTCGCTCGGCTGCGGAAGGACCCGGGTCTGTCGGTCAACATCGTGGAGGAGCTGCTGCGGTACGAACCGCCGGTGCAGCTCCTGCCGCAGCGCACCTGCATCACCGACATCGAGGTGCGCGGGGTCACGATCCCGAAGGGCTCGCGGATCTGGCTGGTCCTCGCCGCGGGCAACCGGGACCCGGAGCGGTTCAAGGATCCCGAGCGGTTCGACCCGGACCGCGGGGACATCCAGCACCTCGGCTTCGGCAGCGGCATCCACAGCTGCTTCGGTGCTCCGCTGGCCCGGCTGGAGGCCCAGATGGCACTGTCCGAACTGGCCCGGCGGCTGGAGAACCCCCACCTGGTCGAGGACCCGCCGCCCTACCGCCCGAACGCCGTACTGCGCGGACCCCGGCATCTGGACATCGCGTTCGAGGGACTGCGCTGACCACGGAGCGGGCGGAGCGGCCCGTCAGCGCGCGGGCCGGGTGAGCCGTACCGCGGACGGGGCGAGGCCACGGGCACCGGCCGTATGGACGCGACGCGCACCGTGTGCGTGCCCGGCCGAGGCGGCACCCGGCGGTGTGCGGTGCGGTCGGCCACGCGCGGCGGGCCGCCTCGCGCTCCGTCCCGGGCGGAGATCCGGCACGGGCGTCGTTCAGCAGCCGCACTCGCCTTCCACGGGCGCCGTCAGGGGGTCGGCGTCCCGGCGCGCCGGGCCCTGCCAGGTGTCGTAGGGGAAGCCCTCGCGCGCCCAGTACTCGAAGCCGCCGAGCATCTCCTTGACGCGGTAGCCCAGTTCGGCGAGGGCGAGTGCGGCGCGGGTGGCTCCGTTGCAGCCGGGGCCCCAGCAGTACGTCACCACCGGCACGGACTTGTCCAGGAGCTGTTCGGCCCGTTCGGGGATGAGCGCTGTCGGCAGGTGGACGGCGCCCGGTACATGGCCTTGGTCCCAGGACCGGGTGGAGCGGGAGTCCACGACGACGAAGCCGGGGTCTGCGCCGGCCGCGAGCGCGGTGGCGACGTCGGAGGCGTCGGCGTGGAAGGCGAGGCTCGCGCGGAAGTAGGCGGCGGCCTCGGCGGGGGCGGCGGGAGCGACGTGCAGGACGGGGTTCTCGGAAGTCGTGGAGATCATGACGGAGAAACTACGGTCCGCAGGCCGTTCCCTGAAGGGACGATCCGCGGTCCAGCCCTTGTCCCGCCGGGGATTGCCCTGCTATTCATCCGGGATGACCGTGTATTCCCCGGACGCCACCGACTGGCGCATCCTCGAGGTCCTCCAGCACGACGGGCGGGCCAGCTACGCCGAGTTGGCGCGGGCCGTGTCCATGTCGCCCAGTGCCGTCACCGAGCGGGTCCGGCGGCTGGAGGAGGCGGGCGTGATCCAGGGCTACGCGGCGGTGGTCGACCCCGAGCGGCTGGGCCTGCCGATCCTGGCCTTCGTGCGGCTGCGCTATCCCCACGGCAACTACAAGCCGTTCCACGACCTGGTCTCGGCGACGCCCGAGATCCTGGAGGCGCACCACGTCACGGGCGACGACTGCTTCGTCATCAAGGTCGCCGCGCGGTCGATGTCCCATCTGGAGCGGGTCTCGGGAAAGATCGGCGCACTGGGCTCGGTGACCACCAGCGTCGTGTACTCCTCCCCCCTGCCCCGCCGCCCACTGGGCCGCTAGGCCGCCAGGCCGCGAGCAAAGGAAGCACAAAGCCACGCTTTGGATGGTGGCGCGCGCCACGGAAACCGCATGGGGCCCGGACGCGCACACCTCGCCGCAAGCTGCGGTTCACGTCGTTCAAACCTGGGTTTACCTATGGAATTCGTTGATCATCTCGTCTTGTGACGAGCATTTGCTCATGCCACTCTTCTGGCTGTCGCGACACCGAGATCACTGCATCACAGGACGCATCAGCGAAGGGCCGCCGTGTATTTCGAGACGCTCAAAGCCAAGATCCACCGCGCCACCGTCACTCAGTCGCACCTGAACTACGTCGGGTCCATCACCATCGACGCGGACCTGATGGAAGCTGCCGGGATCCGGCGCCACGAGAAGATCGACCTGGTCAACGTGACCAACGGAGCCCGTTTGTCGACCTACGTGATCGAGGGCCCGAGGGGCTCCGGCGTCATCGGAGTGAACGGGCCCTCCGCCCGGCAGGCGCAAGTCGGGGACATCGTGCTGCTCGTGTCGTACGCCTCGGTGACTCCCGAGGAAGCCGAGGAGTTCGTCCCCAAGGTCGTCTTCGTGGACGCAAACAACAAGATCACCGGCTTCGGCGGTGACCCTGCCGAAGTGCCGCCGGGAAGCGGCCTGATCCGCGGCGACCAGGTGGCAGGCGCCTGACCGCACCGGGCCCCGGACCGGAGCACCGGTCCCGGGGCCCGGCACCGGCGGCGGAGCTCCGCCGCCGGCTCCGTACCGATGCCTCACTCCTTCCGCTCCCCGCCCCTGCCAACGAACGGGAACGCATTGGCCGCCACGCTTTCCGCACCGACGACGGTCCTGAAGAACGCCCTCACCCACTACCACGCCGAGTTGGGCCAGGCACTGGCCGTCCTCGAACACCACCGCGCCGCCGGCGAGGCCTTCTCGCCCGCCTTCCGGCTACCCGAGCCGGGTCCCGCCCTCGAGGAGTTCTTCTCGGCGTCGGACATCGCCGTCACCGAGCTCCCCCGGTACCGCGGTCATCGGTTGCGCTTGCTGGACCTGATGCGCAACCCGGCGACCCGGACCACGAAGACCCTCGCGTCACTGACCATCGTGGCCCGCGCCGTACGCCACATCGCCGAGACCGGCGATCGCATCATGATCGTCACCCCGTCGTCGGCGAACAAAGCCACCGCGCTGCGCGACGCCGTCCACCGCGCCATCGCCTCCGGGCTGGTGACAGCCGGCCAGCTGCAGATCACCAGCGTCGTGCCGGCCGGTTCCACCGGCAAGCTGTGGTCGTCGCCCCTCAGCGAGGACGCCTCGCTGCGCCGCCGCAATCCGCTGGTGGTGCACGAGTGCGCGGAGCCGGCGTCGGTGAAGGACCTCGCGACCGCCTTCGCCACCGGTCACGCCGAGCGCCTCCACCGACAGCACGGAGTCCGCGTCTGGTACACGCTGGGCCTGGACAACTACCGTGCCGCGGACATGGTCCGTGCCTTCGCCGAACGCGATCTGCTGCCCGCCGACCAGTCCGCGCGCACTCATGTGCACTCCGTCTCCAGCGCCTTCGGGCTCCTCGGCCACCACCTGGGGCACCAGATCATCGCCCGGGACGGCCGGTCGGCCCCGCCCCGGGCCCGCTACTTCCTCGTCCAGCACCTCGGCACCCCCGACATGGTGCTGAGCCTGCGCCACGGCACGCACGACCGCGCCGAACTGCCCGCCTACGAGCTGGATCCGACCACCGGCCTGTACCGCCAGGACCAGGATCCGCACTTCCCGGCGACCACCTACGATCCCGACGAGCACCTGGACCCCACCTTCTACACCCGGCGGCCCGTCACCTCGGCCCAGATGGACCCGATCATCGCCACCCAGGGCGGAGGCGGGATCGTCGTCTCCCTGCAGGAGTGCATCAGCCGCTACGGGGAGGTGCGGGCCCTCCTCTCCGACGCCGACGTCGCACTGCCCGCGGACCCGCGCAGGCTGCGGGAGTGGTCGCTGGTGATGGCGGTGACCGGAACGCTCAACGCCGCCGACCGCGGCCTGCTCCCGGACAGCGAGGACGTGCTCGTCCACGGTTCCGGCAGCTACGGCGAACAGGACTACCGCCCGCTGCCCGCCGGTCACCGGCTCGCGGCCGCCGACGTCGAGGAGTTGGCGGCACACGTCGAGGAAGCCGCACGCGCCGCCGACGGCCGCTGAGCGCGGCGCACATCCTTCGGCCGGACCACCGGCCCTCCCCCTGAGCACCGGAAAGGCGAGGACCATGACCAGGCAGCCCGACAGCCTGCTGTCCCTGACCGACTTCAACGGCGCGCCGCTGGCGGACGATCTGCTGTGGAAGAGCTTCCGCGGCCTCATGGAACGCCACGGCTACGTGTTCATGTGCAACGTCCCCGACACCTTCGACCCGGTGGCCTTCTGCAAGCGCCTGGGTGACTTCGTCCCGCAGTACACCGGTGTGCTCGTCGGCGATGTCACCCCGGAGCCGGGAATGGAGGAGTTCTATCACGCCGGGAACACCAAGCCGCTCTACCCGCACTCCGAAGGTTACGACTTCGAGGGACTGCCCCCGCGGTACCTCGCACTGTGGTGCGAGAGGCCCAACACCGGTGCGGGAGGCGAAACCACGCTCGCCGACGCACGCGCCTGGAGCGAGACCCTCGGCGAGGCGGACCGCGCCTACCTGTGCGAGCGCGTCTTCGCGTGGGAGACCACCGACGCGATGCGCCACCTGGGCCTGGACCTGCACCCGGAACACCCGGTGCTCGAAGAGCACCCGGACGGGCTCATCGTGCGCTACTCCTTCAACAACCTGGTACGCGGCGACGACGAAGACATCGTCGGCCCGCTGCTCGCCGACGCCAGGGAATACTTCGAACGCCACCACGTGGCCGTCCAGTACGAACGCCGCGACATGCTCGTCTTCGACAACTGGCGCATGCTGCACGCACGCAACGCGTTCACCGACACCGGGCGGCACCTGCGGCGCATCCAGATCGCGCACCGGCCCACGCCATGACCACCACCGCACCCGACCGGGACATCGCGGTGGTCGGCAGTGGCTCGCTGGCCCGGAGCATCTGCTACTCCCTGGCCGTCGCCGCCGATCCGCCGCCCCGCACGGTGACCGTGCTGGCCCGGAACGAAACCGCGGCGCAGGAGATCGCGTGCATCGCCGACGCGCGTGCGGCGGCCTCCTCGGCTGCCACCCGCTTCCGTGCCACCGCGGTCGACGCCCGCGACCGGGACGCGATGGCGGGGCTGCTGCGACGCATCGCGCCGCGGGTCGTGGTCAACTGCGCGTCGGTGCAGTCCCCGTGGGAGGCGGCCCACGCGCCGTCCGGCTGGACCCGCCTGCTGTCCGAGGCGGGCTTCGGGCTGGCGCTGCCGCTCCACGCCGTCCTGGCCCGCGAGGTGGCCTGCGCGGTCCGGAGCGCCGGCGTCCCGGCGGTGTTCGTCAACGCCTGCTACCCGGACGCGGTCAACCCCGTGCTGCACGCCGAAGGGATCCCGGTGGCGTGCGGGGTCGGCAACGTGGCGACCCTCGCGGCCGCACTCCGCGCCGTACTGCGGCCGCGCGCCGGGGTACGGCTCCGGGTGCTCGCGCACCACAGCCATCTGCACGCACCGGCCGACCCGCACCACGAGGTGCGGGCCTGGCTGGACGACCAGCCGGTGCAGGACGTGGGCCGGCTGCTCGCCGCGCACCGCGCCTGCGGCCGGGAGGAGTTGAACGCGGTCACCGGGCACACCGCGGCACTCTTCCTGGCCCGGCTGGCCGCCGGAGCCGAGACGTACGCCGATCTCCCCGGCCCCCTGGGCCTCCCCGGCGGCTATCCGGTCCGCGTCCGCGACCGGCAGATCACCCTCGACCTGCCGCACGGCATCACGAGAAAGGAGGCGATCGCCTGGCAGCAGCGCATGGCCGGTCTCGACGGTGTCGTCGTCACCCCCTCCGGCCGGATCCACCTCGGCCCACGAGCCGCCTCCGCGCTCGCCGGTCACCTGCCGGGCGACTGCGCGGGACGACCCACCGACAGCGTTCGGGAGCTGACCGGCCAACTGCTCGACCTGCGTGACACCTTGCGGGCGACGCCGGCCTGACGACCTGCCCGGGGACTTTGCCGACCGACCGGATCCCGGCCCGCCGCCCGCCGCCCGCCGCACACCCCCGCACCGACGATTCGAAGGAGAGCGAAGATCACTCAGCAGAACGGCCGTCACGGCAGCGCGGCGGCGTGGATCGTCCGGGGGCTGGGTGCCGTGCCGGCCCCCGGACTCGTCATCGGCGGGGTCGTAGGACTGCAGGGCGGTGCGGCGCTCACCACCCGCCTCTACCCGGCCGTCGGCCCGGCCGGAGTGGTGAGCCTGCGGCTGCTCATCGCCGCCGTCGTGCTGATCGCCCTCTGGCGCCCGGGACTGCGGTGGGACAAGACCACCTGGGCCGTCCTGATCGGTGCCGGCACCCTCCTCGCCGTACACCACCTCAGCTACTACGAGGCCGTCGACCGCCTGCCGCTTGGTGCCGCCACCACCGTGGAGTTCACGGGGCCCTTCCTGATCGCCGCGGTCGGCTCCCGCCGCGCGGCCGACCTGCTGTGGGCCTGCCTCGCCGCCACGGGCGTGGTGCTGCTCAGCGCCACAGGCTCCCGTCTCGACGCCGAGGGCCTGGGGTTCGCCGCCCTGGCCGGCTGCTGCTGGGGCGGCTACATCCTGGTCGGCAAACGCCTCGCCGACCGTATTCCCGACGGCCGCGGTCTCGCACTGGCGGTGTCCTGGGGCGCCCTGCTGAGCCTCCCGTACGGCATCGCCCAGGCGGGGACACGGCTGTTCGCCCCGGCCACCCTGGCCCTGGCCGCCGCCGTGGCGATCCTGTCCAGCGTCCTGCCCTACTCCTTCCAGCTCGAAGCGCTGCGCAGACTCTCCCCGCGGGTCTTCGGCGTGCTCACGAGCCTCGAACCGGCCATCGGCGCGCTGATCGGACTTCTCCTCCTGGACCAGCACCTCACCGTGCCGCAGTGGCTCGGCGTCACAGCCGTGGCACTGGCATCCATCGGTGCCACCCGGAGCGACCGCGGCAGACAACGCGACGACGCCGACACCGATGCGGTCCGCTCACCGGCCACCACGCCCGACCCGTGAACACGCCCCGGCGTATCCACGAGCGCCCGCCGGACGGCGATGCATCGGCGAGCCCTCAGACCCCCCGCTGCCGCAGCGCCGAGCCCGTTCTGCTCTTGACGACCTCCAGTTGGGCGTGGATGCGGCGGCGCAGGTCGGGGACGTGGCTGACGATGCCGACGCTGCGGTCGCGTTCACGGAGGGAGTCGAGGACGTCCAACACCTCGTCCAAGGTCTGGTCGTCCAGACTGCCGAAGCCCTCGTCGATGAAGAGGGTGTCCAGCCGGACGCCGCCCGCCTCGTCGGTGACGACGTCGGCGAGGCCGAGAGCGAGGGCGAGGGAGGCGAAGAAGGTCTCGCCGCCGGACAGGGTGGCCGTGTCCCGTTCCCGGCCGGTCCAGGCGTCCACCACGTGCAGCCCGAGCCCACTGCGTCCGCGTCCGGTGCGGTCGTCGGAGTGGACGAGGGTGTAGCGGCCCGACGACATGCGCTGGAGGCGGACGGTCGCGGCGGCGGCGACCTGTTCGAGACGGGCCGCCAGGACGTACGACTCCAGTCGCATCCTGCGTTCGTTGTCGGCGGAGGTGCCCGCGGCGAGGGCGGCGAGCCGGGCCACCCGGTCGTACTCCTCGCGCAGCGGGGCGAGCCGTCGTACCGCCTCGGCGGCCCGTGCGGAGAGGCGGTCCAGTTCGGTGCGGCAGCGGGCGGCGGCGTCGCGCGCGGAGGCGGCCTCGCGCAGCCGGCGGTCCGCGGTGGCCGCCGTGCGCTCGGCCGCGGTCAGGTCGGCGGGGGGCTGCTCGGCGGCTGCCGCCGTGTCCGCCTCGGCGAGGACCGCGCGTACGGCGGCGTCCTCCTGCTGCCAGGCGTCCAGGCGGTGCTGCAGCTCGCGGTGGGCGGCCGGGTCCAGCAGGGCCGCGGCGGCGGCCTGCGGGGTGTCGAAGCCCGCCCGGTAGGCGGCGTCGGCGAGCCGGGCGTCGGCGTCCTTCAGCCGCTGGGCGGCATCCTCGGCGGCCCGTACGGCGTCGGCGGCCTCGGTGAGCAGTGCCGTCTGCCGCTCCAGCTGCGCGGCGCGCGCGGCCACGCTGTCGGCACTGCCCCGTGCCTGCACCAACTCGGCGCGGAGCTGGGCCTGTTCACGCTCCATGGTGTCACGGCGGGTGAGCCGGGAGGCGGCGCGTACGGCGGCCTGCTGGCGGTCGGCGAGGCGCTGCTCGCGCTCCTGCTCGGCCCGCCGCAGCTCCTCCTGGGCGGCGTGCAGGGCGGAGGCCCCGCGGCGGGCGCGGGCGTACTCCTGCTCCAGTTCGCCGGCCTCGGCGGCGAGCCGGGCGGTGGGCGTGTCACCGGCCTCGGCGGTGGCGGCGGCCAGGGCCTCGCGGACCACGCCGAGGCGCCGCTCGTCCTCGGTGTGCTGCTCCTCGGCCCGCTGGTGGGCGGCGAGGGCCGCGTCCTCGGTTTCCCGGTCCACGTGTCCGGCGACCCTGCGCGCGGGTGCGGGGTGTCGGGTGGCTCCGCAGACGGCGCAGGGCTCACCGTCGGTGAGGTGGGCGGCGAGTTCGGCGGCGATGCCGTTCAGCCGCTGTTCCTTGACGTCGAGCCAGTGGGCGCGGGTGTCGAGCGCGTGCTGCTGCGAGGCACGCGCGCGCCGCTGGGCCTGTTCGAGGTCGGCGGCGAGCCGGTCACGGGTGCGGGCGGCGTCCAGGCGCCGCTGCATGGGCGCGCGCTGGACGGCTAGCTGCTCGGCGCGGGTGGCGGCCTCCTGGGCGGAGTCGACGCGGGTCTGGATGGCCGTACGGGTGCCGTCCCAGCCGGCGAGCCAGGTGTCGGCCTCGCGCAGGACGTCCTCGTCGGCGCGCTCCTGCCGGTCGAGTCCGGCCCGCTCCTCGGCGAGTTCGTCGAGCCGGCGTTCGGCGCGCCGGGCCGCGTCGAGGCCGCCCAGTTCCTCGGCGGACCGGCGGGCGGCGGCGGCGAGTCCGCTCGCGCCGTCGTCGGCGTGGGAGCCGGGGAGCATTCCGCGCGCGCGTGTCTCGGCCGCGGCGGCCCGGCGGTGCTCGGCGTCGGCGTCCTCCCGCAGCTCCAGCGCGGGCGCGACCGTCTCCGCCTTGCGGGCCCGCTCCATACGCTCCCGCGCCTCCCGGTGGGCGCCGGACCGCTCCCGGAGGCGCTCGGCGCGCTGCCGGGCCTCGGCGAACCTGCTTTGCAGACGGGCGAGTTCGCGTGCCTCGTCCAGGCCGCGCCGGGCCGCCGCGTGGGCGGACTCGGCGGCGGCGAGGCGGCAGTGGGCGACGGTGAGGCGTTCCCGGGCGGTGCTGCGGGCGACGGCGGCGGCGCCGAGCACGGTCTCGGCCAGGCCCGGGTCACCGGGGGCCAGCTCGGGCAGCTCCATGGCGTCGCCGGCCTCCTGCTGCATGCGGTGGGCGTCGGCGAGCAGGGCCGCGTCGCCCTCGCGCACGCGTGCCTCGGTGGCTCGGCGGCGTTCGGCGAGGCGCTTCTCGACGTCGGCGAAGCGCCGGGTGTCGAAGAGCCGGCCGAGCAGATCGCCCCGGGCCTCGGCGTTGGCGCGCAGGAAGCGCGCGAAGTCGCCCTGGGGCAGCAGGACGACCTGGCAGAACTGCTCGCGGCTCATGCCGAGCAGCTGCTCGACCTCGGTGCCGATCTCCTGGTGGGAGCGGCTGACGTCCTTCCAGGAGCCGGCTGTGGCGTCGTACTCGCGCAGCCAGGTCTGGGCCTTGTCGACCGTCGTGCCCCTGCCCCGCAGCTTGGGCCGCTCCCAGGGGGGCTGCCGGGTGATCTCCAGCCGCCGTCCGGCGACGGTGAGTTCGAGGCGGACCTCGGTGCGGGTGCCCCTCTCGGCGTGGTCGCTGCGCAGGTTCATGCCCTGGTTGCTCTGCCGGGCGCCGGGGACGGAGCCGTAGAGGGCGTAGCAGACGGCGTCCAGGACGGAGGTCTTGCCCGCGCCGGTCGGGCCGTGCAGCAGGAACAGCCCGGCGGCGGACAGCGCGTCGAAGTCGACGCTCTGGGAGCCGCCGAAGGGCCCGAAGGCGGTGATGTCGAGCCGGTGCAGCCTCATCGGGACACCTCCCGCACGGCGTGGTCGGCGCGGACGGCGTCGAACGCCTCGCGCAGCACGGCCGCCTCGTGCTCGTCGGGTCCGGCGCCGCGCACATGGGCGACGAAGTCCTGGGCGATCTGGTGGTCGCTGCGGTCCGCGAGCCGCCGGGCGTACGACGACCGGGGGTCGTCCGGGGCCCGCTCGGGCGCGAAGACCAGGCTGAGGGTGTGCGGGTAGCGCTCGGTGAGCCGGGCCATGGGGTCGGCCGGGCGGACCGGGTCGGTGAGGGTGGCCTCGACCCAGGCGTCCTCGTGGCGGGCCAGCCCGGGGTCGGCGAGGAGGTCTTCCAGGGTGCCCCGGATACGGGCGAGCGGGCGCGGCACCGGGCAGTCGAGGCGTTCCGCGGTGACCGAGCCGGCCGCGTCCAGGTCGACCAGCCACATGCTCTTGCGGTGGTCGGTCTCGGAGAACGAGTAGGCGAGGGGTGAGCCGGAGTAGCGCACGCGGTCGGTGATGGTCTGACAGCCGTGCAGATGGCCGAGCGCGACGTAGTCGACGCCGTCGAAGATCCCGGCCGGTACGGCGGCCACTCCGCCCACGGTGATGTCCCGCTCGCTGTCGCTGGCCTGGCCGCCGGTGACGAAGGCGTGGGCGAGGACGACGGAACGCGTGCCCCGCGCGCGCGTGGCGAGGTCGGCGCGGACGCGGTCCATGGCGGCGCCGAGGACGGCCTCATGACCTGCCTTGTCGACGGCGAACTCGTCCTTCACCAGGGCCGGTTCGAGGTACGGCAGCCCGTAGAAGGCGACGTCTCCGTGGGCGTCGGCCAGGACCACCGGGGTGCCGGCGGCGGCCGGTTCGGTGCGCAGGTGGATGCCCGCGCGGTCGATGAGTCCGGCGCCGACGCCGAGACGGCGGGCCGAGTCGTGGTTGCCGGAGATCATCACCGTGGGCACGCCGAGATCCGCGAGGCGGTGCAGGGCGGTGTCGAACAGCTCGACCGCGGCGAGCGGGGGCACCGCACGGTCGTACACATCGCCCGACACGACCACCGCGTCCACCTCGCGCTCACGCACGGTGGTGACGAGGTGACCGATGAACTCGGCCTGGGCCCCGAGCAGGTTCGCCCGGTGGAAGGCCCGGCCGAGATGCCAGTCGGACGTGTGCAGCAGTCTCATGGGCCCCGAGACTAACGGCCGGGTCTGACATCCCGGTCGGTTACTCCCGCATCGACCGTCCACCGACCCCTCCGCCGCCCCTGCATCGACCCCCCGTCGACCCCCGTCGACTCCCCATCGACTGTCACGAGCCGCATGAGCAATGCCTGTTATGTCCGGTTCGTGGCGGTCTTCAGGCGTCTCCGTAGGCTTCGCCGCCCAGTTCGAAGCCGGCCGTGCCCGCCGTCACATCGGCGAGCCAGGCACGGAAGGCGTCCACGTCGGCGTCCGGCAGACCGATCTCGAGGGTGACCTCCTCGCCGTACCGGACGTCCCGCACCTCACGTCCGGTCGCGCGCAGGTCGTTCTGGACCTTGCCCGCCCGCTGGTGGTCGACGGTCACCGTGGCCAGCCGGAAGCGGCGCCTGACGATCGTGCCGAGCGCGTCCAGCGCCTCGCCGACCGAGCCGCCGTACGCGCGGATGAGTCCGCCCGCGCCCAGCTTGACACCGCCGTAGTAGCGGGTGACGACGGCGACCACGTACCGCATGTCGCGGCGCAGCAGCATCTGGAGCATGGGCACGCCGGCGGTGCCGCCCGGTTCACCGTCGTCGTTGGCCTTCTGCACGGAGGCGTCGGCGCCGATCACGTACGCCCAGCAGTTGTGGGTGGCGTCGGCGTGTTCCCTGCGCACGGCGGCGATGAAGTCCTGGGCCTCCCGCTCGGTGGCGGCCGGGGCGAGGGCGCACAGGAAGCGGGAGCGGTTGATCTCGGTCTCGTGCACGCCCGCGCGGGCCACTGTGCGGTACTCGTCCTGCATCCCGCCAGCCTATGTGAACACCAGGACGCCTCCCGGTCGGCTTTTCCTACCGCTTCTTGCCGCGCGGGACCGTGAAGGAGGTGAGCAGGGCGGCGCCCGGGGTGAGCGCCGGCCAGCCGGCGCCGTGCCAGGTGAGCACGGCGATCGCGGAGGTCGGGAACTTCTCCCGCACCCGGTCCAGCGTGTCGTCGAGGCCGTCGGCGGCCAGCGCCCGCACCAGCTCCTCCAGGCCGGGGTTGTGCCCGACCAGCAGCAGCGTCCGCACGTCCGCCGGCACCTCGTGCACGACCTCCAGCAGGTCCGCCACGTCGGCCGCGTACAGCCGCCGGTCGTAGTGCACCGGCGGCGGAGTGGCCCACTCGGCGGAGACCAGCTCCCAGGTACGGCGGGCGCGTACGGCGGTGGAGCACAGGGCGAGGTCGGGCAGGGAGCCGGCGGCGAGGGCGCGTCCGGCGGCCGGGGCGTCTCGCAGTCCGCGCGGGGCGAGCGGTCTGCGGTGGTCGTCGACTCCCGCGGGCCAGGCGGACTTGGCGTGCCGCAGCACCACCAGCCGGCGCAGCGGACCGGTGCCGGCCGCCTCGTTCACGCGGGGTTCCCGAGGTCGCGCAGGAGGTCCAGGGCGAGCAGGCGGTCGGCATAGGCGTAGGTCTCGAAGCGGGCGCCGTCCGGAATGCCGGGCGCGCTCTCCACGTCACGCAGTACGCCGAGCACCGCAGGCAGGTCCAGGTCGTCGTCCCAGGCGGCACGCAGCCGCTCGCGCACCTCGCCGGGAACCGGCCGCGACGGCTGCCGGGCCCAGCCGGCCACGGCCCGCCGCCACCGGGCGAGGCTCCGCGCGGCGTCGTCCAGCGTGGCGGCGTCCAACCGCACGGGTCGGCTCCGCGGCACGGCGAGCAGGGCGAGGCGCAGGGCGGCGGGATCGGAGAGGAGTGCCGCGAGCACGGAGGAGCCGGACGCGAGCACGGAGGGGCCGGAGGGGGCGGAGGGGGCGGAGGGGGCGGTGGCGGTGGCGGGATCCGCCACGGTGTCCGGGACAAGCCCGGGAGCGGACGGCCCGCCGGCGGCGGCGCCGGGTCTCTCCTCCGGCGCACCGCCGACCGTCCCGGCCTCCTCGCCGGGCCTTGCCCTCCCCCCACCGGCCCTCCTGCTCTCCTCGCCGGGCCTACCGGTCCCCTCGCCGGCCCTACCGGTCCCCTCGCCCGGCCTACCGGTCTCCCCGCCGGGCCCTGCCTGCGCCGCTTCCGCCCACTGCGCCGGGGCCACCGCCACCACCGGTCCCTCCCCCGGCGTGTCCTCGTAGCCTCGCTGGGCCACGTGGATGGCCTGGGCGTCCCCGAGTCCGGAGGCGAGGTCGCGGCCGTCCTCGAAGGGGCGGATGGCGAGCCGGGTGGCGGCCGTGCACAGTTCGGGCTGGTCACGGGGTGCCGTGAGGATCGTCCAGACCGGGGTACCGCCCAGTTCCAGGGCACGGACGAGCAGGTCGGCGGTGAGCAGCACCCGCAGGGCCGTCGGGTCGAGGCCGGAGGCGTGGGCCTCGATGCGGGTCAGGCCGCGGCGGGCGGGCGCGGCGGGGACGGGCTCACCGGTTCGGGCGTCGAGGATGCACAGCACGGGGTGAGCGTAGGCGCGCGGACGGCCGTATGCAGCGGCTTGCACCGATTCCGGACAGCGTGGCGGGGTACGGCGGGAATCCGCACCCACCGAGGTGATGTTGCCCTGCCACACAGTTCCCCACGGCCCGAGGAGGCACCCGATGTACGGCGACGAGGCGACGGTCCGCAAGATCCTGACCGAGCTGGGCGACACCTGGGCGGTGGTCGGCCTGTCCTCCAACCGCGGCCGGGCCGCCTACGGAGTGGCACAGGTGCTGCAGCGGTTCGGCAAGCGGATCGTACCGGTGCACCCCAAGGCCGAGACGGTGCACGGCGAGCGCGGCTACGCCTCTCTCGCGGACATCCCCTTCGCGGTGGACGTGGTCGACGTGTTCGTGAACGGCCGCCTGGCCGGCGCGGTGGCGGACGAGGCCGTGTCGCAGGGCGCGCGAGCGGTGTGGTTCCAGCTGGGGGTCGTCGACGAGGCCGCCTACGAACGGACCCGGGCGGCGGGGCTGGAGATGGTCATGGACCGGTGCCCGGCGATCGAAATTCCACGCCTGAGCTAGTGTCTCTTCTTCTTCATCACAATTCTCCGCTGAATGTTGACATTCTTCCGACCCGTCTGACCTGTGGGAAGTCTGTAGCCAAGACAGGCAAGATCCCGGGTCAAGCTTTGGAAAACACTCTTTTGCCGAGACGGAAAACCTTCCTAGCCTGTGGCCTCCCCGCTCGTTAATTCTGCGTTCATGAACTGAGAGGCCACTTGACATGGCGAAAGTCGACGCCTTGCCACAGGCCAAGACGGAGTCCGGCGGCCTGCGCCGGGATGTCGGGCTCATCGGCCTGATGTGGGCCTCCGTGGGCTCCATCATCGGCTCGGGCTGGCTCTACGGCGCCGAGAAGGCGGTCGTGGTGGCCGGCCCCGCGGCGATCATCTCGTGGGTGATCGGCGCGGTCGCGATCGTGCTGCTGGCACTGGTGCACGCCGAGCTCGGCGGCATGTTCCCGGTGGCGGGCGGCACCGCCCGCTACCCGCACTACGCCTTCGGTGGCCTGGCCGGTATGTCCTTCGGCTGGTTCGCCTGGCTGCAGGCGGCCACCGTGGCCCCGATCGAGGTCGAGGCCATGATCGGCTACGCCGCCCACTGGAAGTGGGCCCAGAGCCTGCAGCACACCGACGGGACACTGACGGTCAGCGGCTTCCTCACGGCCGTGTTCCTGATGGCGGTCTTCGTCGGCGTCAACTTCTTCGGCGTCCGCGCCCTGGCGCACACCAACAGCGCCGCCACCTGGTGGAAGATCGCCGTCCCGCTCGGGGCGATCTTCGTCATCGCCGCCGGCAACTTCCACGCCGGCAACTTCACCTCGATGGGCTTCGCGCCCTTCGGTGCCAAGGGCATCCTGGGCGCCATCAGCTCCAGCGGCATCATCTTCGCGCTGCTCGGCTTCGAGCAGGCCATCCAGCTGGCGGGCGAGAGCCGCAACCCCAAGCGCGACCTGCCGCGGGCGACCCTCGGCTCGGTGGCGATCGGCGCCGTGATCTACATCCTGCTCCAGGTCGTCTTCATCGCCGCGCTGCCGCACGCCACCTTCGCGCACGGCTGGGCCAAGCTGGACTACGCCGGGATCAGCGGTCCCTGGGCGGGCCTGGCGACCCTGGTGGGTCTCGGCTGGCTGGGCTGGGTGCTCTACGTCGACGCGATCATCTCCCCCGGCGGCACCGGCCTGATCTACACCACCGCCACCTCGCGGGTCTCCTTCGGCCTGGCCAAGAACGGCTACGCGCCCAAGGCGTTCGCCAAGACCGACAAGCGCGGCGTGCCGTGGTTCGGCCTCATCATGTCGTTCGTCACCGGCGTGGTCTGCTTCCTGCCGTTCCCGAGCTGGCAGGAGCTGGTCGGCTTCATCACCTCGGCGAGCGTGCTGATGTACGCGGGCGCGCCGCTGGCCTACGGCGTCTTCGCCGACCGGCTGCCGCACCACGACCGCCCGTACCGGCTGCCCGGCGGCAAATTCATCTCGCCGCTGTCGTTCGTGGTCGCCAACCTGATCATCTACTGGGCCGGCTGGGACACCCTGTGGCGCCTGGGCTTCGCGATCCTGCTCGGCTACGTACTCCTCGGCTCTTACGCCTGGTACGCCACGGCCAAGCGGCTGCCGGACGCGCCCCGGCTGGACTTCAGGGCCGCGCAGTGGCTGCCCGCCTACCTCGCCGGCCTGGGTGTGATCTCCTGGCTGGGCGGCTTCGGCGGCCGGGGCACCATCCCGCTGTGGTGGGACATCCTGGTCGTGGCGGTCTTCTCCCTCGGCATCTACTACTGGGCCAAGGCCACCGCGTCGGAGCCCGAGGCGATCGAGCGCAGCATCGACGAGGTCGTGGTGACGGACATGCCCGCACACTGACCCGCTCCCGCGAACAGAACGGTGTCCCGTCGGCCCGGCCGACGGGACACCGTCGTATTACGGCCCGACGGGACACCGTCGTACTACGGCCCGACGGACACCGTGTGCCACGGTCTGACGGGACACCGTCGAACTGCGGCCTGACGGGACACCGTCATAATGCTCGCGTGACGTCTTCCCCCCACCTCAACCCGCCTTCCCCTGCCCGCTTTCCGGTCGTCGTCGTGGGCGCCGGGCCGGCCGGTCTGACCGTCGGCAACATCCTGCGGGCCGCCGGCGTCGACTGCCTGGTCCTGGAGGCCGAGAGCCGGGAGTTCATCCAACAGCGGCCACGCGCCGGGGTCATCGAGGAATGGGCCGTACGCGGCCTCGAACAGCGCGGGCTGGGCGGCCGTCTGCTGGAGCGCGCCGAGCGGCACTCCGTGTGCGAGTTCCGCTTCGAGGGCCGCGGGTACCGCCTGCCCTACCAGGAGCTGACGGGACGTCACCACTGGATCTACCCCCAGCCCCTGCTCGTGACCGATCTCGTGCGCGAGTACGCCGACGTGCGCGGCGGGGAGATCCGCTTCGGCGTGCGGGACGTACGCCTGCACGACATGGACTCGGACCGGCCGACCGTCTCGTACACCGACCCGGAAACCGGCGAACGGCAACTGGTCCACTGCGACTTCGTGGCCGGCTGCGACGGCGCCCGCGGGGCGGCCCGGGCCGCGCTGCCGCCGTGGGCGCGGACGTCCCGGCACGATTACGGCATCGGCTGGCTGGCGCTCCTGGCCGAGGCCCCGCCGTCGGCGGACTGCGTACTGTTCGGTATGCACGCGGGCGGGTTCGCCGGGCACATGCCCCGCAGCCCCGAGGTGACCCGCTACTACCTCCAGTGCCCGCCCGGCGACGACCCGGACAACTGGCCCGAGGCCAGGGTCTGGGCGGAGCTCCAGCAGCGCCTGCGCGCGGCGGGCCGGCCGCCGCTGACGGAGGGGCCGCTGCTGGAGAAGCGTGTGCTGGACATGCACAACTACGTGGTGGAACCGATGGTGTTCGGCCGCCTCTTCCTGGCCGGTGACGCCGCGCACCTCGTCGCGCCGATCGCCGCGAAGGGCATGAACCTCGCCCTGAACGACGCGTTCCTGCTCGGTGACGCTCTCGTCGCGCATCTGGCCAAGGGCGACAGCCGGGGCCTGGACGGCTACTCGGAGGCATGCCTGCGCCGGGTGTGGGACTACCAGGAGTTCTCGGAGTGGCTCTCCGAGATCTACCACGGCATCTCCCATGACGATCCGTACCGCGCCGGCACCACGCTGGCCCGGCTGCGCCGGCTGTTCTCCTCACCCCTCGCGGCGGCGGCCTTCGCCGAGCAGTACCTCGGGACGGCCGGCGGGTACTGAGGGCAGGGCCGTGCCCGGTTCAGCGTTCGGCGAGGCGGTGGTCCGCGGTCTTCAGGGCCTCCTCGACCAGCCGCCGCAGGTGCCCGTGAGGCAGTGAGTAGATCACCCTCCGGCCCTCCTTGCGGGTGTCCACCAGACCGGCGAGCCGCAGCCGGGCCAGGTGCTGGCTGACGGCCGGGCGTGCGGCGCCGCACGCCCCGGTGAGCGTGGTGACGTCGGCCTCACCCGCCGTCAGGGCGTGCAGCAGGGCGAGCCGGGTGCGGTCGCCCAGCAGGGAGAGGAGCTCCGCGGCCACGGCGAACTGCTCCTCGCCCGGGTTGCGCGGGTGCGCATGCTGCGCAGGTGACAGGTGCATGCGTGCGCTCATACGCACATAATGGCTCCGTGGGCGCCGCGCGTCCACTCCCGGCCACCGGAAGGGGATCGACGTGAGCGACCCGCACCCCCGTCAGCACGGACACCGGCACGGACACCGCCACGGACCCGGGGACGGCGGTGACGAGCACAGGCACGCGCAGGGCCGGCACGAGCACGGGCACGGGCACGGGCAGGGCGAGCACGGGCACGCGCAGGGCGAGCACGGGCAGGGGCACGCCCGCGTTCCGCGCCACGGCCTCGCCCGCCGCCTCACCGGCCTCACCGGCCTCACCGGCCTCACCGGCCTCAGCCGCCTCACCCATCTCCTCACCCCGCACTTCCACGAGACCGCCGACAAGCTGGACCCGGCGCTGGAGTCCTCGGCGCGCGGCATGCGTGCGCTCTGGGTGTCGCTGGCCGTACTGGGGACGACCGCGCTGGCGCAGGGTCTCGTCGTGGCCGTCTCCGGGTCGGTGGCGCTGCTCGGGGACACGGTGCACAACGCGGCCGACGCGCTGACCGCCGTGCCTCTCGGCATCGCCTTCGTCCTGGGGCGGCGGGCGGCGACCCGTCGGTTCACCTACGGGTACGGCCGTGCGGAGGATCTCGCGGGGCTCGTCGTCGTGCTGACCATCGCCGCGTCCGCGGCCTTCACCGCCTGGGCGGCCGTAGGGCGGCTGCTCGACCCGCGCCCGGTCGCGCAGGTGCCGGTGGTCGCGGTGGCCGCGCTGCTCGGCTTCGCCGGCAACGAGTGGGTGGCCCGGTACCGGATCCGGGTGGGCCGGGAGATCGGCTCGGCCGCGCTCGTCGCCGACGGGCTGCACGCCCGCACCGACGGCTTCACCTCGCTGGCCGTGCTGCTGGGTGCCGGCGGCTCGGCGCTGGGGTGGCGCCTGGCCGACCCGGTCGTCGGGCTGGCGATCACGGCCGCGATCGTCCTGGTGCTGCGGGACGCGGCGCGCGAGGTGTTCCGGCGGGTACTGGACGCCGTCGACCCCGCGCTGGTGGACCGGGCCGAACGGGCGGTACGCCAGGTGCCGGGGGTGCGGGAGGTGGGCGAGCTGCGGCTGCGCTGGATCGGGCACCGGCTGCGGGCCGAGCTCGCGGTGGTGGTGGACGGCGAGGCGACGGTCCGGCAGGCCCACGCGATCGCCGTCGAGGCCGAACACGCCCTGCTGCACGCGCTGCCGCGGCTGACCGCCGCCCTGGTGCACGCCGACCCCGCACCGGCGCCGGGCGAGTCGGACCCGCATCTGGCACTGGCCCACCACACGGCGGCGTGAGGTCAGGCGAGGCCCAGTCCCTCCAGCACCACCGCGCCCGGCAGTTCCGCGAACGCCTTGCCCGGTACCAGCAGCTTGCCGCGCCGGCGTCCGCTGCCGACCAGGACGTAGGGGAGGTCGACGACGGCCGAGTCCACCAGCACCGGCCAGCCCGTGGGCAGCCCGATCGGGGTGATGCCGCCGTACTCCATGCCGGTCTCGCCGGTCGCCGTCTCCATCGAGGCGAACGACGCCTTGCGCGCGCCCAGTTGGCGCCGCACGGCCCCGTTGACGTCGGCCCGGGTGGTGGAGAGCACCACACAGGCGGCCAGCGTGGTCTCACCGGCCCGCCTGCCCGCGACGACCACACAGTTCGCCGACCGCTCCAGCAGCTCACGGCCGTAGTGCTCGACGAAGACGGCCGTGTCGGCCCACTGCGGCTCGGTGTCGACGAACAGGATCGTCTCGGCCGGGACGGCACCCCGCCAGTCGCGTACGGCGTCGGCGACGGGAGCGGTCAGCTCGTCCAGGCAGTCCCGGGCGGGGGTGGCGGTGTCGAAGTCTCCGATGGGTGCGCGCATGGCCGCACGCTAGCAAGACCCGTGCGGCCGCCGAACCGGCGTCTCACGGCACGGGCGGTACGGACACGGCCATCACCATCTCCATCGGCACCTCGCCCTGGTTGCCGTACAGGTGGGGGACGTTGGCCTCGAAGGAGGCGCTCGCGCCCGCCGGGACGCGGTAGTCCGTGCCCTCCACGGTGAGGGTCAGCTCGCCCGCGGTGACATGGACCAGTTCGACGGTGCCGCCGGGGTGCGGCTCGGAGGGGCTGCTCTCCCCCGGCATCAGCCGCCAGTCCCACAACTCCAGCGGACCGGGGGCCTCCGTGCCGGCCAGCAGCCGGCTGAAGCTGCCCGCCTCCGTGTGCCACAGCCGTACGGCCCGCTCGGCGGGGACGACGCGGACCCTGGGGCCCTGCTCGTAGTCCAGGAGCGTGGTGACGCTGACACCGAGCGCGTCGCCGATCTTGACGACCGTGCCGATGCTGGGGTTGGTGCGGGCCTGCTCGATCTGGATGAGCATGCCGCGGCTCACACCGGCCCGGGCGGCGAGCGCGTCCAGCGTGAAGCCGCGCACCGAGCGCCAGTGCTTGACGTTGCGCGCCAGCGACTGGGTCAGGAGTTCGAGGTCCGACACGTGGTGTCCAATATTCGGGAAGTTCAAAATTTTAAATGGTGGAGTTCAATCCACCGAACTACGGTGAGATGCACCCGATCGTTCACCGAACTGTACTGCGAGGCCGGCCGTGACAGCACTCTTCGCCCTGACCACCAGCCTCCTGTGGGGGCTGGCCGACTTCGGCGGCGGACTGCTGACCCGGCGCACCCCGGCGCTGACCGTGGTGGTCGTCTCGCAGTCGATCGCGGCGGTCGTCCTGGGCGCGATCGTGCTCGCCACGGGCGGCTGGAGCGAGGCCGGTCCCCGGCTCTGGTTCGCGTTCGCGGCGGGCGTCGTGGGGCCGGTGGCCCTCCTCTCCTTCTACCAGGCGCTCGCGCTCGGCCCGATGGGCGTGGTCTCGCCGCTCGCCACGCTGAGTGTCGCCGTGCCCGTCGGCGTCGGGCTGGTCCTCGGCGAACGGCCGGGGCTGCTCCAGGTCGCGGGGATCGCCGTCGCCGTCACCGGGGTCGTCCTGGCCGGCGGACCGCAACTGCGGGGCGCGGCCGTGCAGCGGCGGGCGATCCTGCTCACGCTGGTCGCCGCGCTCGGCTTCGGCACCGTGTTCGCGCTGATCACGGAGGCTTCCACCGACGTCACCGGCCTGTTCCTCGCGTTGTTCGTACAGCGGCTGACCAATGTCGCGGTGGGCGGGACCGCGCTCGCCGTCTCGGTCCGGCGCGGCGGTGCCGCTCTGCCGGACGGCGGCTTCCCCTGGTCCTCGATGCCGGCGCTGGCCTTCGTCGGGCTGGCCGACGTGGCGGCCAACGGCACGTACGCGATCGCCGCCCGCAGCGGTCCGGTCACCGTCGCCGCCGTGCTCGCCTCGCTGTATCCGGTGGTGACCACGCTGGCCGCGCGCGGCGTACTGAGCGAGCGGCTGCGCGCGATCCAGGCGGCGGGAGCGGGACTGGCCCTGCTGGGCACACTACTGCTGGCGACCGGCTGATCCGCCTCGGCGGGGCACGCAGGTCGTCGTGTCAGCCGTCGGGCTCCAGGGCGGCGAGCCGCGCCACCGCGTCCTCGTCCAGGTCCGCCAGCGCCCGCAGCTGCTTCGGGGTCATGCCGTCCGGGATCGGCACGGGCGCGGGGGTCCGCAGCGGCGGCTGCCAGCCTCCCTCGGGCGTCCAGCGCCGTACGACCCTGGCGGGCGCCCCCGCCACCACCGCGTGGTCGGGCACCGTGCCCCGGACCACCGCGCCGGCCGCCACGACCACGTTC
This sequence comes from Streptomyces sp. NPDC042638, assembly GCF_040647235.1. Taxonomy (NCBI): domain Bacteria; kingdom Bacillati; phylum Actinomycetota; class Actinomycetes; order Kitasatosporales; family Streptomycetaceae; genus Streptomyces; species Streptomyces sp. NPDC042638. The sequence goes on along the minus strand of NZ_JBEZBT010000018.1, from coordinate 55,274 downwards.
CGGCCGATCCGCGCGCCCGGCAGGATCACCGCCCCGGTGCCGATCCAGCAGCCCGGGCCGATCTCGACCGGCTCCATCCGCGGCCACTGCTTGCCGATGGGCTGGTGCGGGTCGTCGTAGGAGTGGTTGGTGGAGGTGACGTAGACGTACGGGCCGAAGTAGCAGTCGCTGCCGATGGTGACCGTCGTGTCCGCGATGACATGGCTGCCGCGGCCGAGGACCACGCCGTCGCCGATGGACAGGATCGGGTCGGGGCCGAGGTCCAGATCGGGCATCAGGCCCGCGGTGAGGGTGACCTGCTCGGCGATGATGCAGTAGGAGCCCAGCCGGATCCACGGCTCGCCGAAGACCGTGCCGAGCGGGAAGGAGAGCCGGGTGGCCTCGCCGATCGAGCCGAAGCGGAAGCGGCCGGGGTGCTCGGCCGTCACCGAACCCGCGCGCTGCGCCCACGACCAGCCCGTGTGGACGGCACGCTGCATCAGGCGGCGTCGCCAGGATGAGAACGTGTTCTTGCGCTTCGGCACGGGGTCACGTTACTCATCGGTCGCCTGCGGCGAGAGGGCGGGCTGCTGTGATCTTTGCCCCATCCGATGTCGTACCGTGCCGGGTACTGACGACACGAGGAGACGGTGATGACGCGGAAGGCGCTGGTCGTGGGTATCGGGGGCAAGGAGCCGCAGGTCGATCCGGAGGCGTTCGTCGCACCCACGGCGTCCGTGATCGGTGACGTCACGCTGCACGCGGGGGCCAGTGTCTGGTACGGGGCGGTCGTGCGCGGGGACATCGAGAAGATCACCGTCGGGGCGCAGGCCAATGTCCAGGACAACGTCACGCTGCACGCCGATCCCGGGTTCCCGGTCACGGTCGGCGAGCGGGTGTCGATCGGGCACAACGCGGTGGTGCACGGGGCGACCGTGGCGGACGACTGCCTCATCGGGATGGGGGCGACCGTGCTGAACGGGGCGGTGATCGGGGCGGGATCGCTGGTCGCGGCCCAGGCGCTGGTTCCGCAGGGGATGGTGGTGCCGCCGGGGTCGCTGGTGGCGGGGGTGCCGGCGAAGGTGAAGCGGCCCCTCTCCGAGGAGGAGCGGCAGGGGGTCACGCTCAACGGCACGCTGTACGCGGATCTGGCCAAGGCGCACCGCGAGGTGCACGGGTAGGCCGGCCGTCCGGCGGGGGCGGGACCGCGGCGGTCGGTCGCGCGGCGGGGCCGCCCACCGGTGCGGAGGTGGTGCTACTCCCCCGCGCCGACCGGTTCCGGGTCAGGTTCCACCGTCTGGGCCTGGGCCTTCTTCGCCTTGCGCCTGAGGAGCAGCATCGAGGCGAGGCCGATCAGCACCGCCACCGCCAGCCCCAGGTAGGAGAAGCGCTTGAGCCAGTCCTCGGCGACGATGCCGACGTAGTAGATGACGGCCGTGGTGCCGCCGGCCCAGCAGATGCCGCCGAGCACGTTGGCGGTCAGGAACTTCCAGTACGGCATGTGCAGGACGCCCGCGAGGGGGCCGGCGAAGATGCGCAGGAGGGCGACGAAGCGGCCGAAGAAGACCGCCCACATGCCCCACTTCTCGAAGGACCGCTCGGCGGTGGCCACGTGCCCCGCGCTGAAGTGGCGTGGGAACTTCCCGCCGAGCCAGGCCAGCAGCGGGCGTCCGCCCTTGCGGCCGATGGCGTAACCGATGGAGTCGCCGATCACCGCGCCGGCGGTCGCGCACGCGCCGAGGACGACCGGGTTGACGCCCGAGTGCTGGGAGGACATCAGCGCCGCGGAGATCAGGATGATCTCGCCCGGCAGCGGGATGCCCAGGCTCTCCAGACCGATCACCAGGGCCACCAGGGCGTAGACGGCGACCGCAGGCACCGAGTCGAGCCATTCCTGGACGTGCACCGCCGGTTCCTCCCCTGTCGCTGGCCTTGCTCCGGCTTTCCGGACCGCCGCATGCAAAGGGCGCCCCAAGGGAAGGCTACCTGGTCGGCGGTGAACGGCTGCCCGCTCGCGCCCGCCCGGCGGCACCGTCCCGCCCCCGCCCCTTACGTTCTCGGACATCCCCGTGTCATGCGGGAGGGGAAGGCTCCCACGCGGTATCGCCCGGCCCGCTTCCCCCAGGTCCCGCCGTGGGGCCCGCCACGGAAGGACGACGTCCCCGTGTCCTCACTGTCCCCGTCCCGCTCGCTGCCCCCGCCTCCCAGCCCGGCCTCCTGCGCCGCCCGTCCCGAGACCCCCGCCCCCGGTTCCGGCTCCCCCGCTCCCGCCCCCGCTGAGGGCTGCCCCGGTTCCGGCTCCGTCGCCCCCGGATCCCCCGCTCCCGGCTCCCGGATGCCGGTCCGGCCGGCGGCCCGCGTGCCGGGCCGGCCGGTGCGGCTGGTGCTGTGCCTGGCTCCCCTGCTGCTCGCCGGCGGCTGGGCGATGGCCAACCGGCCCGTCGTGTACGAAGGGGTCCGGCGGCTGGTCGCGGCCGATCCACGGTGGCTGCTGGCCGGAGCCGGCTGCACCTGTCTGACCTGGGTGGCCGCCTCCTGCGTCCGGCAGGGCGCCCTGCCCGACCCGCTGCCGCCAGGGCTGCTGCTGGCCTCGCAGTTCGCCGCCGGTGCCGCCAACCATGTGCTGCCCGGCGGCCTCGGCGCCCACGCCGTGACCTTTCGTTTTCTGCGCCGTCAAGGTGTGCCGCCGGAGCGGGCGACCGCCTCGATCGGGCTGTACTCGCTGGCCAAGTCCACCGCGAAGACGGTGCTGCTGCTGGTGTTCCTGGCGGCGTCGCCGGCGTGGCGGCGGCTGGGGGACCTGGTACCGGACGGCCGGCTGCTGGTGCCGCTCGCCGCCGTCGTGGGCGGGGCGCTCGCGCTGACGGGGGTGCTGCTGACGGTCGTACGGCCGTTGCGGCGGCCGGTGACCGGGCTGCTGCGCTCCGCCCTGGCCGACGCACGCGCGGTGCACACCCGGCCGTGCCGGGTGCTGGCCCTGTGGGGCGGGGCCGTCGCGATGCCGCTGGTGCAGGCGGGCACGCTGGCCTGCGTCGGGGCCGCCCTCGGCTTGGGGCTGCCGTGGGAGCAGGTGGTGCTCGCCTGTCTCGCGGCGGGTACGGCCGTCGGGGCGGTGCCCGCGCCGGGCGGGTTCGCGGTCGACGCGGCGCTGGTGTGGACGCTGGTCGCCTTCGGCTCCTCGCCGGCGGTGGCCACGGCGACGGTGATCGGATACCGGGCGCTGACGGACTGGCTGCCGTTGGTACCCGGGGCGGTGGTGTTGTCGGGGCTGATCCGGGCGAAGGTGCTGTGAGCCCGCCCGCCCCGCGGGACCCGGACGTGGGAGCGGTGCCCTCGCGGGGGCTGCGCGGTGACCTCGGTCAGGTGCGGCGGGCCACCAGACGGTAGGCGTTGGACAGGTGCAGGCGGTGGGACAGGGGGCGTACCGCGAAGCGGTCCAGGAGCGTGGCGGTGAGGAGGGCCGGGACGCCCGTCAGGAGCAGGGCGGTGCGCAGGGTGCGCCGGAGGGCGCCCGGCGGTTCCGGGAGCCAGGGCGCGTCGTCGCGCGGGGCGGTGTGGTCGAGCACGAGCCAGACCGCGGCGAGCAGGTCGACCGGGTCGTGCGCCTCGGCGTGCTGCTCGGCGACCACCGTGAAGCCGAGGTCGGTGAGCCGGCGGCGCAGGTTCGCGACCGGCATGAAGTGCAGGTGCTGCGGCTGGAGCCAGGGCAGCCACCAGCGGCCGAGGAGCCGGGCGTAGCGGCTCTGCGGGTCCGGTACCTCGATGAGGAGGTGGCCGCCGGGGCGCAGGGCCTCGTGGGCGGCGCGCAGTTCGCGGTCGGGGTCGGTGCTGTGCTCCAGGTAGTGGAACATGCTCACCACGTCGTAGCGGGCGGCGAGTTCGGGGGCCAGGCCGGGGAAGGCGCCGCGGTAGGCGTGGTCGACGCGGCCCTCCCGGGCGGCGAGTTCCACGCCGTCGGTGAAGTCGAGCCCGTCGAAGGCCGTGCCGGGCAGCACACCGCGGGCGGCCGCGCAGAAGTGGCCGTGCCCGGTGCCGACGTCCAGCCATGTCTTGGGCGCGGGGTCGTGGGGCAGCATCGCCTCGGCGCGGCCCCGGTACATCGCCTCGCGCCCGCCGAAGGTGCCGCTCATCCGCTGCTCACCGAGGCCGTCGTAGAAGTCCCGGTAGTAGAACTCCAGTCCCTCGGCGGTCAGTCGGGGGTTCTGGAAGATGTGGCCGCAGTCGGCGCAGGCGTCCAGGGTGAAGCGGCCGGGCTTGTGCTGGAGCAGGTCGGTGGTGCGCAGGCGGGGGGTGAGACGGGTGGAGGCGCACCAGGGGCAGGCGGTGCTCCGGGGCGCGAGGAAACGGTCGGTGCCTGCGTCCAGATCGGCCCGGTAGCCGGGGCGCAGGGCGGCGATGCGGGCTTTCTTGTCACGGGCGTCACTCATCGGCTCTCCGCTGCCAGTCGTTGGAGGTGGGCCGCCGCGGCCTGGGCGCCGCCCGCCGCGCGGAACGCCGCACGGATCCGGGCGGCGGCGGCCCGGTGGGCGGGGTCGTGCAGGACGGTGTCGAGGGCCTCGCCCAGCCGGGCCGCGGTGACCCGGCCGAACCTGACCCGCAGGCCCGCACCGGAGTCCACGACCTGTCCGGCGACCACCGGCTGGTCGTCCCTGATCGGCGCGACGACGAGTGGGATGCCGTGCCACAGCGCCTCGCACACGGTGTTGTGCCCCGCGTGGCAGACGACGGCGTCCATCCGCTCCAGCAGCGGGAGTTGAGGCACGGACGGCAGGACGAGGACGTCCTTGTCGTCCGCCGTCACGGGCAGGGTGCCGCCCGGGTCGGCGATCACCGCCTGGATCCGGTCGGCACGGCCCCGCAGCGCGGCCAGGGACTCGGCGAGGAACCGGCCGCCGGCGTCGGCGTTGGCCGTGCCGAGGGTCACCAGCACCTTGGCCCGGCCGTGGTCCAGCCATTCCCAGGGGAAGTCCGGGCCGGTCTGACGGCCGGCGAGCGACGGACCGACGTAGTGGATGTGCGGCGCCAACGGCGCCTGCGGGCCCACCAGTTCGGGGGTGGTGAACGCCAGCAGCAGATGGGGCGAGAAGCGCGGGTCGGCGGTGCCGGCCGGGTCGCCGACCCGGGCGCGCAGCTCGGCCAGGCGCTCCCGGAGCCAGTCGGCGACCTTGGGCAGGCCGTCGTAGGCGCCGCTGAACTCGGCGGACGTGGTCGCCGAGGTCGCCCAGGGCAGCCGGAGCCGTTCGGCCACCAGGGCGCCGGCGAACGCCTGCTGGTCGGCGACGACCACGTCCGGGCGGACCGCGGCGACGGCCGCGGCGACACCCGGCGCCATCGCGTCGGCGAGCGGCAGCAGATACCACTCCCACAGGAACCGCAGCGCCTCCGCGCCCCGCAGGTCCGGCGGCCGTGCGGCGTCCGGGGCGCCCGGCACCGGTCCCGCGCACGCGAACACCTCGGCGTCCGCGCCCGCGAGCCGCCGCACCAGGGCCGGGTCGGCGCACGCCCAGGCCACGCGGTGCCCGTGCGCGGCCAGCCGGGCGGCGACGCCCACGGCGGGGTTGACGTGCCCGGTCAGCGGCGGGACGACGAAGAGGAAGCCGCTCACCGGACGCCCGCCCCCGCCTGGACCAGGTCCAGGATGTGGCCGCCGACCGCGCCGGGCGCCTCGACCAGGACCGAGTGCTCGTGTCCCGGCAGGACGACCGCCCGGTAGTCCGGCAGCAGTCGCCGGTGCACCGGCACCAGGCCGGCCAGGTCCGAGTCGCCGCCGTACACGCCGAGGACAGGGCAGCGTACGGCCCTGATCCGGGCCTCGGTGAGCACCCGGCTGGCGGGGATGTCGGTGCCCAGGGTGGTCTCGCGGACGAGCCGGGCCGCGCCCTTGGCCAGGCGTGCGGTGTTGTGGCCGCGGTGGGCGGTGATCCAGGCGAGCGCGTCCGCCTCGTTGTGGGCGAGTTCGGTGACCACCCGGCGCAGGATGCGGCCGAGTTTGGCCGCCCAGGCGGCGGTCGCCGGCTCCGACTCGATCAGGGTCAGGCCGGCCACGCGGCCGGGGTGGCGGGCCGCGTAGCCGAAGGCGATGGTGCCGCCGTAGGAGTTGCCGACGAGGTGGACGGGCCCGGTGACGTCCAGCCGGTCGAGGAGCGCCGCCAGGTCGTCGATGTTGTGGTCCAGGGTGTAGCCGTGCGGCGGGCGCTCGCTGCGGCCGTGGCCGCGCAGGTCGTACATGACGACGTCGAGTCCGGCCGCCGCGAACCGGGGCGCGACGGTGAAGTAGTAGCTGGCCAGGCTGTCGGTGAGCAGCCCGTGCACCAGGACGACGGTGGAGTGCGGGGCGCGGCCGTCCGTGGGGCCGGTCCGCTGGACGTGCAGCCGTATGCCGCCGGCGTCGACCATCGCCATGGCTCAGCCCGCCTGGGTGGTCTTCAGGCTCCACACCACGTACTCCACGAGCCGGCCGACGGTGAGTTCGATGATCTCGTCGAACTCCATGCCGGCCAGGAACTCGGCGAGGTTGACCCGCCGTCCGTACCGCTCCTCCAGCAGGCCGGCCAGGGAGACGAGGTCGATGCTCTCCAGTTCCAGGTCGCGGTTGAAGCTGGTGGTTATGCCGATCACCACGTCGTCGTCGCCGTACTCCGCCAGCACCGTGCGGAGCATGCCGGCGATCTCGGCGAGCACGGTGTCGGCGGTGGGCTGCGCCGGGGCCGGCTGGGTGGGGTTCATCGGGCGTACTCCTCGGCTGCTGGGTCGGGGTGTCCGTCGTCGGCTCCGGGCCCGGTCGTCCAGGCCACCACGTAGTCGCGTGCGGGCAGGGCGGGCGGGTTGGCCACCGGGGCGCAGTGCACGGCGTAGGCGCGTTCCCGGCGGCCGGAGACCAGCAGCCGGGTGCCGTCCGGAGCGGCCTCCAGCACGGCGAAGTCCCGGGGCCGGCCGCCGAGCCCGTCACCCTCGGCCTTGGCGACCGCCTCCTTGGCGGCCCAGAAGCGGGTGAACCACACGGCCTCCGGATCGCCGCCGGCCGCGCACAGTTCGCGCAGGAGCCGCAGTTCCGCCGGGCCGAGCGCGGTGGTGAGGGTCGCCGGGCCGCGGTCGGTGACCTCTTCGATGTCGATCCCGGGACCGGGACCGGGGCCCGGGCGGTGCGGCCGTGCGATCGCCACGCCCGTCTCGGCCCGGTGGGCGAGCGAGACGTCCAGCGGCGGCAGGACGCGGCCGTGCACGCCGGTGACGCGGGGGCGGCCGAGTTCGTCGTTGCCCACCCGGAGCTCCGCCGGGAAGACGGGCCCTTCGCCGTGCTGCCAGAGCAGGTGCCGCACGGCGTCCTTGACCGCGATCCGGCCGAGCAGCCACTGCCGGCGCCCGCGCGGCGGGCGCTGCGCGTAGGCGGCGCGCTCCGCGCTTCCGAGCGAGTTTCGCATGATCAGTTCGCGTGAGGCCAGGTCCGGCCACCGCTCGTGCACCAGCGCCCAGCCACCGGGCATGGCGCTGGCGAGGGTGTGGCGCTCGGGGAATCGCTCGACGGGCCGGGTCGTGGGGTCGTTGTCGAAGCGGCGGTCCTGCCAGCCGGTCAGCCGCGCCCAGACCCGGCCGCCGACGGTCAGTTCCGCGTCCGCCTCCAGCACGGTGTCCGTGAGGGCGGTGATCCGCAGCAGACAGCGCACCTCGGTGCCCGGGTCCGGGTGCGGTCCGTGGAACCGCGCCTGTCCCAGCTGCACCGGGAAGACGACGGTCCGCTCGGTGCGGGTCGCCATGATCCAGTAGCCCAGCAGCTGGCCCACGTTGTCGAGCAGGGCACCGGGGGCCGCGGGGGTGGTGATCACTCCGCGGATGTGCCGCTCGCCGATCGCGGTCAGCTCGGTAAGGCCCTGGAACCGCGGGCCGTGGAACATCCAGCGGTCGCGGTAAATCTGGGCGGCCGTGTGGTCGGGGATGCGCTCGGGGCCGTCCGGGAGGGGCCCGCGCGGGGGCGGCGGGGGGTGGTGCGGGGCGAGTTCGACCACGGCGCGGGCGGTGGGTCCGAAGGTGACGGCGACCCGGTCCGGGTGCTCGGGGGCCGGGGTGACGGTGACCGGGACGTCGACGGGTGGCGTCGCGGTGAGCCAGCGCTCGAAACGGGCCCCGTGCACGGCGACGGCTCGCAGACCGGGGGCCGCGCGCTCCGCCGCGTCCATCATGTGCCGGACGATCGTCGTGGCGGGCACGACCGGCCAGCGGTCCTCGAGATCCGGCCAGCCGTGACGCTGCGGGAAGAAGCAGTGGTCGAGGAGGTGGGGCATGGAGTGGGGGGAGACGTGCAGGGTCGTCTTGGCGGGGGTGGCGGTGGGGGTGGGAGCTGGCGTGCGGATGGGGGTGGGCGTGTGGGTGGGGGTGGGCGTGCCGAGGGGGGTGGAGCCGGGAACGGCGGGGGCGGGGGCCGCGGGGGTTCGGGGCGGGGGCGGGGGGACGGCGTCGCCCGCCGGGACTGGGGCCGGGGCGGGAGATGTGGGGGTCGTAGGGGCGTCGGAGCGGCGGTGGCTCGCGGCCATCAGCTCCGCCGCCGTGTGGGCAGTCTCCCGCAGGAGTGCGGCCAGCTCGGCCGCGGCCGGATGGCGCCGGGCGAGGTCGTCGAGCTCGGCGGCGACACCGGAGCGGGGAGCGACGCCGTCCAACGCGGCGGCGGAACCCGAGCGAGCGACGAGGCCGTCGAGCGCGGCGGCGGAACCCGAGCGAGCAGCGACGCCGTCCAACGCCGCA
>NZ_JBEZBT010000018.1:0-46463 GCF_040647235.1 Streptomyces sp. NPDC042638 | reverse complement strand
CGCAGCGGAACCCGAGCGAGCAGCGACGCCGTCCAACGCCGCAGCGGAACCCGAGCGAGCAGCGACGCCGTCCAACGCCGCAGCGGAACCCGAGCGGGCGGCGAGCGCGTCCCGTTCCGGGAGGGCTCCGGCCGTCGGCGGGAGCGTCGCGCCTGTCTCCACGCCCCGTCCGTCCGGCCGCGGACCCACGTCCCGCCCCCGCAGTTGCGCGCGCAGCGCCTCACGGGACCGCTCGTCCAGTGACACGAGGGCGCTGCCGAGATCGAGGCGAATGGGCGGGCGGGCGCCGGACGGGAGGGCGGGAGCGGCCCGGGGTGGTGCCGTGGGTCCCACGGCCGCGCCTGCCGTCCACAACGCCGTCGCCGTGCGCCGGAGCTGGGCCAGCCCGCTGTGGTGGGGCGAGGTGGCGGGGACGGCCAGGTGATCACGGTCGCCGAGGGTGTCGCCGATGAGCGAGGTCAGCCGGCCGGGTCCGGTCTGGACGAAGACCCGGTGGCCGGCGGCGTACAAGGCCTCGGTCAGCTCGCGGAAGCGGACGGGCTCCAGCAGGTGCCGTACGAAGAGTGCGCGGACCGCCGTCTCGTCCGGGGGGAAGGGCGCCGCGGTCGTGCCCGACCAGACCGGCACGGCCGGCGGGTGGAGCCGGAAGCGGTCGGCGGCCTCCTTGATGGGCGTGAGGAACGGCTCCAGCATCGGGGTGTGGAAGCCGGAACGGAACGGCAGCACCTGGCAGAGCACGCCCTCGGCCCGTAGGGAGCGGGCGAACTCCTCCACCGCCGTCGCGGGACCGCAGACCATGGACTGACGGGGCGCGTTGTCGTGGGAGAGCACGATCCCGGAGTCCGGCCAGGCGTCGGCGAGCGTGGCGCGCACATGGGCGGCGGAGGTGCCGACGGCGGCGAAGACGAGGCCCGGGACGGTCACCGAGTCCGGGTCGAACCGGGCCATGAACGCGTCGACCTGGGCGGCCGAGTACAGCCCGGCGGCGGCCATGGCCGTCCACTCGCCGACGCTGTGCCCGGCGACCGCGTCGGGTACGACGCCCATGCGGCGCAAGGCCTGGTCCAGCAGGCGGCCCACGCCGACCACGCCGACGCCGTGCCGGCCGATGTCGCCTACCCGGACGTCCGGGCCGGTGCCGGCGACGGGGGCCAGGCCGAAGTGGGCGGCCACGTCGTCGGTGCGGGCGGTGAAGTCCGCCTCCAGACCGGGGAAGACGAACGCCAGCCGGCCGCCGGCGCCGCCGCCGAGCAGGGGAGCCGGCCGGAACCACACGTCGCTGCGGCCGTGCCAGGCATGCCCCTTGGCGACCGCGCGCCGGGCCAGGGCGAGCCGCTTGGCGGTCGGGTCCACGACACCGAGCCGGACCGGACCCGCATCGGTGTGCGGCCTGCCGGGGTCGAGCCCGGCGGCGAGCACGGCCGAGTCGTCGGCACCGAGGAGGGCGGCGAGGCCCTCCGTATCGCCCGCGGAGAGCAGGAGGATCCGCTCGGGCTCGGTGACCCGCGCGGAAGGGGAAAGAGAAGCGGAATCCGAAACGGAAGCGGGCACGGGAACGGAGGCGGGGGCGGGAACGGAAGCAGGGGCGGGAACGGAAGCAGGGGCGGGGACGGAAGCAGGGGTGGAGTCGGTGCGCTGCCGTGCCGCTTCCGCCGGCACCGGTCGGGCGGTGCCCGGGGAGCGGCCGGGACCCGGACGGCCGTGCGGCGCCTCCTCCAGTACCACGTGTGCGTTGATCCCGCCGAAGCCGAACGCGTTCACCGCGGCTCGCCGTGGCCGCTGCCCTGTGCCCGTCTCCCACGGGCGGGCCCGGTCGAGGGTCCGGAAGCGGGTGGCGGCGAGGCCCGGGTGCGGGTCGTCGCAGTGGAGGGTGGGCAGGAGGGTGCGGTGGTGCAGGGCGAGCGCGGCCTTGACCAGCCCCGCCACGCCCGCCGCCGGCATGGTGTGGCCGATCATCGACTTCACCGAGCCGAGCACCGGCCGCTCGTCGGGACCGTGGTCCGTGCCCGGCCCGAACACCTGAGCCAAGGTGGTGAGTTCGGCCGAGTCACCGGCGGGGGTGGCCGTGCCGTGCGCCTCCAGCAGGCCGACCGAGTCCGGGGCGGCGGGGTCGAGTCCGGCGGCCCACCAGGCCTGGCGCACGGCACGGCTCTGCCCGCCCGGGTCGGGGGTGACCAGCCCCGCCGTACGGCCGTCGCCGGCCACGCCCGTGCCGCGGATCACCGCGTACACGCGGTCGCCGTCGCGTTCGGCGTCCGCGAGCCGTTTCAGTACGACGACTCCGGTGCCCTCGCCGATGAGGATGCCGTCGGCGTCGCGGTGGAAGGGGCGGATGCGTTCCGTCGGGGACAGGGCGCGCAGCTGGGAGAAGACGCTCCAGAGGGTGATGTCGTGGCAGTGGTGCACTCCCCCGGCCAGCATCAGGTCGCAGCGGCCGGTGGTGAGCGCGGTGACCGCCTGGTCGACGGCGACGAGCGAGGAGGCGCAGGCCGCGTCCAGGGTGTAGGCAGGGCCGCGCAGATCGAGGCGGTTGGCGATGCGGGAGGCGGCGAGGTTGGGCACCAGACCGATCGCGGCGTCCGGGCTGTCGGGGCCGAGCCGGTCGGTGAACGCCGCCCGGACGCGGTCGAGTTGGGTGGGGCCCAGCTCGGGTAACAACTCGCCCAGGGTCCGCGTGAGCTGGTGGGCGGTGCGCACCCGCTGGTCCAGCCGGGCCAGGCCGGGGGTGAGATAGCCGCCGCGGCCCAGGACGACGCCGACCCGGTGCCGTTCGGGCAGCCGCTCCGGCCCGCCCGCGTCGGTGAGCGCGGCGGCGGCCACGTCGAGGGCGATGAGCTGGTCGGGCTCGGTGCCGGGCACGGAGGCGGGCATGATGCCGTGGCGGGTGACCTCCACCGCCGCCAGGTCGTCCACGAAGCCGCCGCGCCGGCAGTACACCTGGCCGGCGACAGCGGGTCCGGCGGCCGTGCCGGGGCGGTAGCAGTCGGCGTCCCAGCGGTCCGCGGGGACGTCGCTGATGGCGTCGGTGCCGTCCCGCAGATTGGCCCAGTAGGCGTCCAGACCAGGGGCGCCGGGCAGCAGCACCGCCATCCCGACGATGGCGACGGGCGTCTGATGCCGTGTCATGTCACCAGCCCGACGCGGTGTAGACGACGGCGCGCACCGCCGGGTCGCCCCAGGCGAGTTCACGGAGCAGGGCCGTGGTGCCCTCGTCCGGGTCGATCAGCGCGACCCCGCGCCGGGCGTACTCGCGGCCGAGTTCCGGGCCGACCATGCCCGGGTGGGTGCCGGCCGGCGCCCAGGGCCCCCAGTGCACGGTCAGCACACGCCGGCCGGTACGGGCGGCCCGGTCCGCGCCGAGCACTTCCAGCGCGTCGTTCGCGGCGGCGTAGTCGGACTGTCCCCGGTTGCCGAGGACGGCGGCGATGCTGCCGAACAGGACGGTGAACGCCGGTGTGGCGGACAGGTCGTCCAGCGCGGCGAACAGCGCCGCGGCCCCGGCCGTCTTCGTGCCGTAGACCCGCTGGAAGGACTCGGGACTCTTCTCGGCGACCAGCCGGTCCTCGATCACCCCGGCGGCGAAGACCACGCCGTCGAGCCGGCCGTGTTCGGCATGGATCTCCTTGACGGCCTGCAGGACGGCGTCCCGCTCACGGAAGTCGACCGAGCGGTAGCGGGCCGTGCTGCCCAGCGCGGTGAGTTCGGCGAGGGTGGTGCTGATCTCCCGCTGGGCGAGGATCAGTTCGGCGGTGCGGTTGATCTCGGCGGGCCGTGGGGCGCCGGGTCCCGCGGCGAGAGCGGCCCGCAGTTCGACGGGGCTGCGGGCGGCGGCGATGTGCGGGGTCTCGGGTGCGGTGGGCACGGGGGTACGGCCGAGCAGTTCGATCCGGCACCGGGAGGCGGCGGCCAGCGTGGCCGCGAACCTCGCCGTGATGCCGCGGGCCCCGCCGGCCAGGAGCACCACGGAGTCCCGGTCCAGTCCGAGCGCGGCGGCCTCGGCGGCGCCGTCCCCGGCGGGTCCCGCGCCGGTGGTGCCGAGCGGGCCGAGGGGCGCCGGCACCAGGTCCAGGCCCCGGCGGTGTCCGGCGAGCGTGCGCAGGACGACGGGGGCGGGCTGCGGGGCGCACAGCTCGGCGAGCACCGCGTCGGCGACGGCCGCCGGCCCGGTGTCCGCCACCCCCAGCACCCGTGCGAGGAGGTCCGGGTACTCACGGCCGACGCTGCGGATCAGCCCGTCCAGGCCCGCCGAGCGCAGTGCCCCGGCGCCGTCGGCGGCGCGCACGGCGAGCAGCAGGCGGGGACCGCACGCCAGCGCCGCCTGGAGCACCGGGAAGGCGTCCGGCAGGACGGGGTGGTCCGAGCCGGAGAGCGCGCCGAGGTACAGGACCGCGTGGACGGGGCCGTCGGCCGGGCCGAGGAGGTGGCCGCCGGGCCGGATCACGGCGTCGGCGCCGCGCCCGGTGAGCCGCGCCGCGATCTCGGCCGCCACGCCGCCGTCGGCGTCGCCGCCTCCGTCCCGGTCACCGTCTCCGCCCGCGCCCGCGCCCGCGCCTCCGAGGAGGACGAACCGCCTGCCCGACAGGTCGGTGGCCGGGTCCGGGTCGGGCAGCGGGACGGGTCGCAGCTCGCAGCGCTGCGGGGCGGCGCCGAGGGTTTCCGGCCCGGTGGCGGCTGCCGTTGCGAACGCCGGTGCCGCGGCGGGCACTTCATCGCTCGCGGCTTCGGCGGTCGCACCGATCCGTGCCGTCAGCCATGCCGTCACCGCCGCCGCGGTGCGCGCCTTGGACAGTTCCTCCAGCTCCGTGTCGTCCAGCAGCTGGGAGGCAACTTCGGCGATGCCCAGGCGCTGGGCGAGTTCGCCCGCGATCTCCGCGCGCTTGATCGAGTCGATGCTCAGGTCGGCCTCCAGGTCCAGGCCGGGCTCGATCATGTCGACCGGGTAGCCGGTGCGCTCGCTGATGACCTCGCGTACGACCCGTTCCACGTCGTCCACCGCCGTCGCCCCGCTCGGAGCGCTCAACTCCTCGCTGTGGAGCACAGCTTGACTGGGACCGGTGATCTCGGCCGCCGCTGCCGGCACGACGGGCACCAGGGGCGCGGCCGGTGCCACGGGGGTGAGCGGTGCGCCCGGTGCCGGTGCCGTGGCACCGAAGTAGGTGAGCAGCACATCCCGCTGGGCGGCGATCATCTCGCGGCTGGTGCGCAGGAATTCGGAGATCAGCGCGTCCCGGTCGGCCGGGCCGCCGTTGGGCTGGTCGGTCGTCACAGTCGCCTCCACTACGCGTCGGGCCGGCGCGAGGGCACCGGGCAGGAGTGCTCCGTCGGCCGTACGGACGAGGTGTCCGTCGACCGTCCAGCCGGGCCGCTTCGGTGCCGGGGCGCGTAGCGCGTCGACGGCGTCACGGCCGCGGAGGAGCCACGCGGTGCGCACCGGCAGCCCGGCGACGGCGAGTCGGGCGAGCGCGTCGAGCCAGCCGGCCAGGCCGCTGTCGGGCCGTGGCTCGCAGGCGATGGTGCGGTGCGGTCGGTCCCCGAGGATCTGGCCGACGAGCCGGGTGAGGACCGTGCCCGGGCCGGCTTCGACGAAGATCCGTGCTCCCGCCTCGTACATCGCCTCGATCTGGGCGGCGAAGGCCACCGGGGCGCCGATCTGGGCGGCGAGTCCGGAGCGCACGGCGTCGGGGTCGGGCGGGTACGGCGTGGCGGTGCGGTTGGCCCAGACGGGGAACTCGGGTGCCCGGACCGGCTTGTCCGCGAGCACCCTGGCGAACCTCTCCCCCGCGGCGGCCACCAGCGGGCTGTGGAAGGCGCAGGCCACCGGGATGCGGCGCGCACCGAGCCCGGCCGCCCGCAGGGCCCGTACGGCGGTGTCGACGTCGGCCATGGGGCCGGAGATCACCGTCTGCTCGGGCGAGTTGAGGTTCGCGACGACGACCGACGGGGGTGCCCCGGCCCCGCGCAGGGTGCGTACGACATCCTCGGCGGGTGCGCCCACGGCCGCCATGGTGCCGGGATCGTCGCCGGCCGCCGCCAGGATGGCACCGGCCCGCTCGGTACTCAGCTCCAGCAGGGTCTCCGCGTCGAGGGCACCGGCGGCGGCGAGGGCGACCAGTTCGCCGTAGCTGTGCCCGGCGGCGAGGTCGGGGTGGACGCCCGCCGAGGTGAGGAAGGCGTGGGCGGCGAGGCCGGTGACACCGAGGGCGGGCTGTGCCGTCCGGGTGTCGGTGAGGGCGGCCCGGTGGCGCTCGCGGGCGGTGTCGTCGAAGGCGGCCGGCGGGAAGAGGCGGTCGGCGTGGGCCCGGCCGAGGTGCAGATAGTGCCGCAACTCGGGCAGGGTGACCAGGAGTTCACCGAGCATGCCGGTGCGCTGGCTGCCCTGCCCCGGGAAGAGGAAGGCGACCTGGCCTGCGGCGGCGCCCACGCGGCCGCTCGGTCCGGGCGGCTCCACGCGGCCGCTCGGAGCGGGCGGCTCCATACGGCCCGTCCCGGTCGGCGGGCCGACACGCCCCGTCCCGGTCGGCGGGCCGACACGCCCCGTCCCGGTCGGCGGGTCCACACGCCCCGTCCCGGCCGCCGGCACCACACCGGCCGTCCCGGTCGGCGGGTGCTCGTGGCGGATTCCTTCGACGGGGTCCGCGAAGTGGACCCCGGTGTCCGCGGCCCGGTCCCCCGCCAGGATGCGTTGAAGCTGTGCGACCAGTTCCCCGGTGTCGCGGGCCACGGCCGCCGCCTGTACCGGTTCGTTCGAGATGTCGGCGCGACGGGCCGCCGCCAGGGCGAGGTCACGCAGCCGCCAGGGGCTGCCGTCCGACTCTGCGGCCCGGAGGATCTCCTCGGCCTCCCGGCGGGCCGCCGCCATGTCCCGGCCCCGGAAGAGGAACAGCTCGGCGGGCCAGGCGTCCAGGGTCTGCCGGGGCGGCGGAGCGTCTCCGTACGCCGCCAGCACCGCGTGGAAGTTGGTGCCCCCGAACCCGAACGCGCTGACCCCGGCGAAGCGTTCGGCGGCCGGGGCGGCCCAGGGCCGGGCGCTGGTGTGGAAGACGAACGGGCTTTCCGTCTCGTCCCACGCCGGGTTGGGCCGCTCCAGGTGCAGGGTGGGCGGCTTGACCCCGGTGTACAGCGCGAGGGTCGTCTTGATCAGTCCGGCGAGTCCGGCCGCGCACTTGGTGTGACCGATCTGCGACTTGACCGAGCCTATCGCGCAGCCGCCGGTCGCCGCCCCGGCCTCGGCGAACACCTCGCCCAGCACGGCGAGTTCCGTGCGGTCGCCGACAACGGTCCCGGTGCCGTGCGCCTCCACCAGGCCGACCGCGGCCGGCGGCACACCGGCGTTGCGGTACGCCCGCTCCAGCGCGGCGCGCTGGCCTTCGGGGCGGGGTGCGGTCAGGCCGAGGGAGCGGCCGTCGCTGGCCGAGCCCAGACCCTTGACGACGCCGTAGACACGGTCGCCGTCGCGTTCGGCGTCCGCGAGCCGTTTGAGGACCACACAGGCCACGCCCTCGCCGAGCGCGATGCCGTCGGCGGAGGCGTCGAAGGCGCGCGACCGGCCGGTCGGGGAGAGGGCGTGGACGGAGGAGAACAGGACGTAGTCGTTGATGCCGTTGTGCAGGTCGGCGCCGCCGCACAGGACGACGTCGCTGGTGCCGCAGACGAGTTCCTTGCAGGCCACGTCCAAGGCGGCGAGGGAGGAGGCGCAGGCCGCGTCGACCGTGTAGTTGGCGCCGCCGAGGTCCAGCCGGTTGGCGATCCGGCCGGAGATGACGTTGGCCAGCATCCCGGGGAAGGAGTCCTCGGTGAGCCGGGGCAGTTGCTGCTCCAGTCCGTCGGGGACGGTGCCGTAGTACGACGGGAGTACGGCGCGCAGGGTGACGGCGTTGGACAGGTCACTGCCCGCCTCCGCACCGAAGACGACGGAGGTGCGCGAGCGGTCGAACTCCCGTCCCCGCTCGCCGTATCCGGCGTCGTCCAGCGCTCTGCGGGCTGCCTCCAGCGACAGCAGCTGGACGGGTTCGATACTGCCGAGGGAGGCGGGCGGAATGCCGTAGGACAGCGGATCGAAGGGGACGGGAGGCAGGAAGCCGCCCCATTTCGAGGCGGTGCTGCCGGCGGCGTGGTGCACGGCGGGGTCCCAGCGGTCGGGCGGGACCTCGGTCACGGCGTCGCGTCCGGCGACGACGTTCGCCCAGAAGGTGGCGAGGTCGGGGGCCTGGGGGAACATGCACGCCATGCCGACGATCGCGATGTCGAGCGGCGGGGGCGGGGGCGGCGGTGCCGGGACGGAGCGTGGGAGACCCGGCACCGCGGCACGGGCGGTCCCAGCGGCCCCTCCGCCCTCCGCGACTCCGACGGCCCCTCCGGCCCCTCCGGCTCCTGCGACTCCGACGGCTGCTGCAACTCCCCCCGCTCCCCCCGCTCCTCCGGCTCCGACCGCTGCTGCGGTTCCTCCAGCGCCCGCGCCTCCTGCCGCTCCGGTCAGCCGTGCGCCCTGTGCGGTCAGGAAGTCGGCGGCGCCGTCGGTCACGGCGTGGTGGAGCGCCGCCACGGTGGTGGGGGCCGAGCGCAGGACGGCGACCTGGCCGGCCATGAACAGGCCCTCGCCGAGCTGGCCTTCCTCGTCGACGGTCCGCAACTCACCGTCGTCGGCGCGTGTCAGGCCCTTGCTGGCGATGCGCAGCCGCCCGACGTTGAGCCGCTCCAACCGCTCCCAGACCTCCCTGTCGGGCACGCCCCGCGCACGCAGCGCGGCCTCACGCTCGCGGTAGTCGCGGGTGAAGGGGCTGGGCACGCAGCGGGTGGCGTGGCCGGGCGCGGTCTCCAGCAGCGCGGTCGCGGTGGCGGCCAGCACCTGCCGCTGGAACACCGGACGGACGGCGCCCCGTGCGACGGCCTCCTCGGTGAACAGGTAGGCGGTGCCCATCAGTACGCCGACGGCGGCGCCCCGGGCGGTGAGCGGCGCCGCCAGGGCGGCGACCATCGCCGCGGACCGTTCGTCGTGGACGCCGCCCGCGAAGAACACCTCCAGCCGGTCTGCCGCCCCGCCCTCCGCACCGGTGGCACCGGCGTCCGCCAGGAAGTCCTCCAGGACGGCCAGTTGGGCCTCCCAGAGCGGAAAGGACGCCCGGGGACCGACGTGCCCGCCGCACTCCGACCCCTCGAAGACGAACCTGCGCACACCGGCGGTGAGGTACTGGCGCAGCAGCCCCGGCGAGGGAACGTGCAGGAAGGTGCGGATCCCGGCCCGCTCCAGCGCCTCGGCCTGGGCGGGCCGGCCGCCCGCGATGATCGCGTGCGTGGGCCGCACTTCCCGTACGGCGTCCAGCTGGGCGTTCCTGATGTCCTCGGGGGCGAAGCCGAGCACGCCGACGCCCCAGGGCCGGCCGTCCAGCACGGCACGCGCCTCGGTGAGCATCGTCCGGGTCCGCTCACCGTCGGCCAGGGCCAGCGCGAGGAACGGCAGCGCCCCCTCCTCGGCCACGGCGGCGGCGAATCCGGCCTGGTCGCTGACCCGGGTCATGGGTCCCTGCGCGACCGGCAGACGGGTGCCCAGCGCGCGGCTCATGGCCGACCCCGGCCGCAGGGCGGCGCCCGGCGTTGGTGTCGGCGCCGCCACGTCGGCCGCCTCCCGCATCGCGGTCGACAGGGCGCGTACGACTCCCCGCACGTCCCGCCACCGCTGCGCGAACCGGGCGGCGAGGAAGCCGTCCTGGCCCACCGGGAGCAGCCGTCCGCCCGGCTCGCGGGCACCGAGCAGGGCCGCGACCGCTTCGGGGTCGTCGGTGGGCGGCTGCGGAGCGCCCGGGCCGCGGCGCCGCAGTACCCGGTGTCCGCCGAGGACCACGGTCTCCGAGCCGTCCAGGGCTCGCAGCACCGCGCGCACCGCCTCGGGCTGTTCCGACTCGGCCAGCAGGGCGAGTTGGCCGTCCAGGACGACGCCGGCCGCGCCACCGGCCACGGCGGCGGCCGCCGTACGCGCACCGAAGCCTCCGCAGGCCCATACCGGGACGTCACTCAACTCCCGCTCGGATAGCAGCTGTTGGAGCAGGACGAAGGTGCTCAGCTCGCCCACCCGGCCGCCGCTCTCGGCGCCTCGGGCGATCAGCCCCCGCGCACCCGCACGGACGGCGGCACGGGCCTGTCCGAGGTCGGTCACCTCGGCCAGCACCCGTTGGCCAGGTGGCAGTCCGGCAGCCGTCCAGGGTGCGTCCGGGGTGAGGACCACGGTGTCCACGGGACCACCGAGGTCCGCGGGGGTGAGGGCGCAGCGTCCGGTCACCCGTATGCCGAAGGGGCCCGGTGCCGCCCCTCTGAGCCGGGACAGCTGTTCGCGGGATCTTCGGTCGCCGGTGCCCAGGTCCAGGATGCCGAGCGCGCCCGCGGCGGATGCGGCGGCGGCCAGGGAGGCGTCCGGTTCCCCGAAAGGGGTGAGGCACAGGATCAGGTCAAGGGCACGCACAGGGGAGGTCATGATGCTCCGGCACGATCGGCGAGACAGCACGGTGGGGGGTATGTGCGGCGGGACGCTCTGGTGCGAGGGACCGGAAACTAGCGAGGCGCTACTCACGGGTCAATAACGTCGCGCCCTTCGCGTGCGAGGTCGCGCCGATCCGGCCAGCACGCCGAATCCGCCGCAAGAGGAGCCAAACCCAGCGATTCCCTGCACCGGCGCGGGAGACGGAACCGTACGGTCACGTGCGCCACACCGGCACAAGCCCGTCAAAGCGTGCGCCCGCTTCACCGGGGACTCACCCCCGCGACATACGCCGGGACATCCGGCAGCAGTCTGTAAATTCCCCATGCCGTCGGCCTGGTGGCTCGAACCGGGCCGACGGGATACGGACAGGGCGGCGTGAGGGCGTTCCGGACGTCAGCGGCGGCGCGGGGTCACTCGGTGCGAAGTGACCCCACGCCGCCGCCGGTGCCGTCACCCGCGCCGTCGGCTGCCCCTCAGGCGTGCCCGGCACCCGATCGCAGCACCCACCGCTGCCTGCGCGAACCGTCGCGTTCCGCGAGGCCGACGGCCCTGCCGGGACGGCCGGAACCGAACGTACGGCCGGGAACCGGCGCCAGGACCAGACCGTGCCGCCGGCGGAGCAGGACCTCGCCGCGCACCGTGAGGTCGTACGACACCTCCGCGGCGGGGGCGACGCAGTCGGCCAGCGCGACGCGCCGCGTCCCCGGGTCGGCGGCGAGGCAGAGGGCGGGGTGGGCGGCGCTGCGCAGCAGACCGTCGTCCCGGTACGACCACCGCTGCGAGGCGGCCGTCGAGCACGGGGCGAGCCGGACGCCCGCGCCCGCCGCGACCCGTCCCCCGCGCACGTCCAGGCAGAGCCCGGAGACGAGGCCGCGCAGGGTGCCGTGGGCGACCTCGACGGGGGCGCCGGCCGAGGCCGCGGGGGGTGAGGCGGCGGAGCGGGTGCCGGTGCCGTCCGGCCGCGTGGTCCCCGCGACGGGCGCGCCCCAGGTGGCGCCGGGGGTGGGGACAGCGTTGTCGACGGACCAGCTCCTGGCCACGAGGACGGTGGCGAGCAGCGCGAGGGAGGCGAGTCCGACACCGAGGGCGACGGCCGTGCGGTGCCGCCGCTCGGTTCCGGTGCGGTACCCGTGCCCCGGTCCGGTGCGGTATCCGTGCTCCGGTCCGGTGCGGTGCCGGCCGCCGGAGACGGAGGCCGTGGCCGACGGCCCGGACCCGGACGGCCACTCCTGCGAAGCACGCGGCCACTCCTGCGAAGCACCGCGCGCGGGCCGGGAGTCGAGGTAGCGGCGGGCACCCCAGCCGAGCACGGTCTCGGCGAGCAGGAGGGGCAGGCCGGCGTCGAAGTGGCCCAGCTGTTCGGCGGCGTGCCGGCAGTGGGGGCAGACCGTCAGATGCCGGCGCACGTCGGGCAGCAGGGCGGCGCCACGACGGATGGGGACGTCGATGAGACGGTTGTAGAAGCGGCATTCCGGGGAGGGCGCGAGTTCCCGGTGGGCGCGTGCGCAACCGGCGCGGAATTGTTCACGCGCCTGCGCCAGGGCGGTCGTCGCGGTGACCACGTCGATACCCAGCAGACCAGCGGGTATGTTTATGCCTTCCGCTTCGACCTCGGCGTGCCAGAGAAGGCATTGCGATGCGCCGGGAAGTGCGCGGAAAGCGCGGGCCGCGAGCTGTCTGCTTTCCGGCGGCCCGGGTTTTGTCGCGCACAGTCCGCGCCCGCCGGTGGTTTTGCGCAATTCCGGCAGGGTGACGCGGGCCGCGTCGTCCGCGGCCCAGGCGCGGACGGTGTCGCGCACGGCGACCAGCAGTCGGGGGCGCAGGGCCCCGCCGGTCACACCGCCGGCCGTTCGGGCGAGCACCTGGTGGAAGGCCGCGGTGGTCACCAGCTGGGCGGCGGGTCCGGCGGCGGCCAGGCAGACGACGGCGTAGTCGCGGGTGGCCCGCCAGTGCCGGGCGAGCAGCAGTGCGACGGCGCGATGGCGGCCGTCGTCCGGGCCGTTCAGCCGGGCGAGGAGGGTGTGGTCGGGTTCCCCGGCCGGGCCGGGCATGGAGGGCGGGTAGGGCGGGCGTGGGGGGTGGGGGGACTGCACGGAAGCATTTCCTTTCCAGCCGCAGGACCGCATGCGCAAGGCGTCCTGTCGGAAAACAGTGCCTGATCGGTGCACACCTAAAGGGCCGGCTCGACGTCGGCGTCTACCTTTGCCCTCCCGCGGGGAGGCTCACCTTGACACAGTCCGCTCACGGGAAACAAGGAGCGGGAAGGGGCGGGAATGGCCTCGGCGGCGAAATCGAGCAATTGCCCAGCGGTTACCGGCGGTATCCCCGCTCCGGGGTTCCGATCCGGCGGCGGCTCCCTGCCGACTTCCTTACGGCAGAAGGCGGATGGCGCACACGATCTCCGCCTTCCTGACACATCCGGCCCGCCCGCCCACAGCCTCTTCCCATGGTTCTCCGGGCGTGCTCTCATCCGCGTGCCCCAGCATGGGCCGCATGATCGCCCCCCAGCCCCCGGCAACTCCCGTCCCCGCCCGTGCCGTTCGCAAGGCCGTCGTACCGGCCGCCGGTCTCGGCACCCGGTTCCTGCCCGCGACCAAGGCCACGCCGAAGGAGATGCTGCCGGTCGTCGACAAGCCGGCCATCCAGTACGTCGTGGAGGAGGCCGCCGCGGCCGGCCTGGACGACGTCCTGATGGTCACCGGCCGGCACAAGCGGGCCATCGAGGACCACTTCGACCACGCCTTCGAACTGGAGCAGGCGCTGGCGGCGAAGGGCGACACCGCGCGCCTGGACGCGGTACGCGATCCGGCGCGGCTCGCCGACATCCACCACATCCGCCAGGGCGACCCGCTCGGCCTCGGCCACGCCGTGCTGTGCGCCAGGCACCACGTGGGGAACGAGCCCTTCGCGGTGCTCCTCGGCGACGATCTGATCGATCCGCGCGAGACGCTGCTGAGCCGCATGCTGGAGGTCCGGGAGCGGTACGCGGGCAGCGTGGTCGCGCTGATGGAGGTCGACCCGGCGCGCACGCACCTCTACGGCTGCGCGGCCGTGGAGCCGGCCGGCGGGGACGACGTGGTGCGCGTGACCGGGCTGGTGGAGAAGCCGACCCCCGCGACCGCGCCGAGCCGGTACGCGGTCATCGGCCGGTACGTCCTGGACCCGGCCGTCTTCGGCGTCCTGGAGCGCACCCCGCCGGGCCGTGGCGGCGAGATCCAGCTGACCGACGCGCTGCAGGAGCTGGCGGCGGCCGGCACGGTGCACGGGGTGGTCTTCTCGGGCCTGCGCTACGACACCGGCGACAAGGCCGACTATCTGCGCACGGTGGTCCGCCTGGCCTGCGCCCGTGCGGACCTGGGTCCCGAGTTCACCCGCTGGCTCAAGGAGTTCGTCGCCGACCTGCCGGCCCCCGCCGCCGAGCCGGAGAGGCACCACCGGGCCGCCCTAGAGGGCGCCGTCGAAGCCCCGCCGACATCCGGTCAAACCGTGGCCGACGCACCGCTGCGCCCTTTCACACCCGCGAACGTTGCGTGATGCTCTGCTCACCGGGGGAGAGCACTGGCCGCACGACCAACCCACGGAGGGAAGAAAGACGATGCCTCTCGGAACGATCGCCGTCTACAACAACGCGGAGGGCGTGGGCATCATCACCGACGAGGACGGTGAGAGGCGCCCCTTCTCCGGCATGGAGACACAGACCACCCGCGAGGGACAGCGGGTGGTCTTCGAGGTGGTCGGCGCCAAGGCCACCAACGTCATCGCCGTTCGGTGAACCAGCAGCGCCCCGCCCCCGTCGGCCGAACCGGTACACCGGGGGCGGGGCGCCGGGCGTGCGGCCTCGGGCCGCTCACTGCCCCTGGTCGGCGGGCCGGAGCGTCCACAGGACACTCATCTCGCCCGTCACGGCGCCGTCCGCGCGCCGGATCTCGACCGACACCGGGAACTCGGGGCGCTGTCCCGCGTCCAGTTCCGCGACGACCTCGGCGGCCGGGCGGCCCAGCGTCGCGGTCGCGGTGACGGTACCCATCGCCAGTTTCTTGTAGGCGATCTCGGCGCGCACGGCGAGCGGTACGGCGCGCGAGAGCTGGTCCCCGAAGG
This sequence comes from Streptomyces sp. NPDC042638, assembly GCF_040647235.1. Classification (NCBI taxonomy): domain Bacteria; kingdom Bacillati; phylum Actinomycetota; class Actinomycetes; order Kitasatosporales; family Streptomycetaceae; genus Streptomyces; species Streptomyces sp. NPDC042638. The sequence continues at coordinate 31,894 of NZ_JBEZBT010000018.1, read as the reverse complement.
CGGCCAGCACGATGGCGCCGCTGGCCGACTCCCCGAGCGTGAACATCGCACCGGCGTGCGGGCCGCCCACGTGGTTGTGGTACTCGCTCTGGTCCGGCAGGGACACCACGGCCCTCTCGGGCGTCGTCTCCTGGAACTCCAGGTTCAGCGTCCGGGCCATGGGCACGGTGGCGGCGAGCATCTCGCCGATGGACATCTGGTCTGCGGTCATGACCGGCATGTTACTAACGAGTAGCCGGACCTGGCCAGTGGTGCCCACTAGGGTTACTGGCCATGTGGCCAGATCAGCAGCCGCCAGGGGGCGCGCAGAACCCGCAGGGCAACCCGCAGCAGAACCCGTACCAGCAGCCGGGTCACCCGCAGCCGAACCCGTACCAACAGCCCGGGTACCAGCAGTATCCGCAGGCCGGGTACGGACAGCAGCCGCAGGACGGCCCGTACGCACAGCAGCAGCCGGGTCCGTACGGTCAGCAGCCGCAGTGGGGTCAGCCCACCGCGCCCATCCCCGAGCCCCCGCGGGGCGGCGGCCGTACGAAGCTGGTCGCGATCGTCGCGGCCACGGCCGTCGTGGTCACCGCCGCCGTGACCGGCTTCCTGGTGCTGGGCGGCTCCAAGGACGACAAGGCGGACGACGGCAAGGACGGACAGCACACGAGCCCGTCGCCGACGGCCACCGCGTCGTCCGCCGCGCCCACCTCGTCCACGACCGACAACCCGCGGGCCGACACGACGGAGAAGCCGACCGTCGCGGGCTGGAAGGTCGTGGTGAACCCCAAGTACGGCACGGCCTTCGACGTGCCCGCCGACTGGGAGGTGGAGAAGCCGGGTGTCTTCACCTTCTTCGAGGACAAGGTGAAGGGCGACGGATCGGCGTACATCGGCTTCTCCGGGCCCTCGTTCCTGAAGCCGGACTACTGCACCTCCGAGGTGAACGGCACGAAGGAGTCGCAGGCGCTCGCGGGCAGCGGCACGAAGGGCGAGAACGGCGCCAAGGACACCGCGAGCATCGCCCGCGGCGACTCGGCGACCTTCGCGTTCGGCGGTTACACCGACCAGTCCGAGGCCGCCAAGAAGTACCTGCGCATCGGCAAGGCGAAGTCCTTCACGACGTCGTCGGGGCTCAAGGGCAGCGTCGCGACGTCGTACGTCGTCGGCGTGCCGAAGAAGAACAAGTGCGACACCGACGGCAAGGCCGTCACGTTCGCCTTCAAGAACTCCAAGGGCAGCTTCGTCTCGTGGAGCCTCTACGGCGCCAAGGGCGTCAAGGACGAGCTGTCCGACGCGACCATCGACAAGATTTTGGGCTCAGTACGGCTGCACGGCGACCCGGTCGTGGAGTGAGCCGGGCGCGGCCGCGGCACCGGGCAGGCGTTCCTCGGCCCGGCCGCCGGGGCATCTGCCGCCCGCCCGCCTCAGCCGATACCGAAAGCCCCGTCGGGGGGCTCGGGTGAGGGGACTGCGTCGGCGTCCTCGACCGGCCGCGCCGATCCGATGAACTCGCGCACCCGCGCGCCGTGTTCGACGCGCGCCGGGAAGGCGTCCGCCGCGGCGCGCCGGGCCAGCGCGGCGACGTCGAGGGGCCGGTGCGAGGCCGCCACCACCGCGTTGCCGAACCGCCGCCCGCGCAGCACCGCCGGTTCGGCGATCAGCGCCACTTCCTCGAACAGCGCTGCCAGCGTGGCCAGTTGGGAGCGCAGGAAACCGAACGGCGCCGCGTCGGCGAGGTTGGCCAGATAGACCCCGCCCGGCCGCAGCACCCGCTCGGCCTCCCGGACGTAGGCCAGCGTGGTGAGGTGGGCGGGCACCCGGGACCCGCCGAACACATCGGCGATCAGCACATCGGCGAGGCCGTCCGGCGCGGTCTCCAGCCAGCCCCGCGCATCGGCCGCGTGCAGCGCGACACCCGAGCCCGCCGGCAACGGCAGCCGCTCGGTGACCAGCTCCAGCAAGCCCCGGTCCGCCTCGACGACGTCCTGCCGCGAGCCGGGGCGGGTGGCGGCCACGTACCGGGGCAGCGTCAGCGCGCCCCCGCCGAGGTGCACGACGTCCAGCGCCCGCCCGGCCCCGTCCACGAGGTCGAGCACGTACCCCAGCCGGCGCGTGTACTCGAACTCCAGATACGCGGGGTCGTCCAGGTCCACGTACGACTGCGGCGCCCCGTCGACCGTGAGCAGCCAGGCCCGCTCACGGTCGACGTCGGGCATCAGCTTGGCGGTGCCGTGGTCGGTGGTGCGGGTGACGGGTATCGATGCGTTCACCCGACCATTGTGGGCGCTCACCCCGAACGGTCCCGCCAGGTGCCACCCCGGCCTCACCCCCCGGCCCCACCCCCGGCCTCACCCCAGGGCGATGACGGTGCCCGCTCCGACGGTCCGGCCGCCCTCCCGGACGGCGAAGCCGAGCCCCGGCTCCAGCGGCACCTCCCGCCCCAGTTCGACGGTCATCTCCACCGTCTCGCCGGGCCGGGCGACAGCCGCCTCGCCGAGGTCGACGGATCCGGCCACGTCCGCCGTGCGGATGTAGAACTGCGGCCGGTACCCGGTGGCCACCGGTGTCGTACGACCGCCCTCGCGCCCGGACAGGACGTACACCCGGGCCGTGAAACGACGGCTCGGCACCACGCTTCCCGGGGCCGCCACCACGTGCCCACGCCGTACGGCGTCCCGTGGCACCCCCCGCAGCAGCACCGCCACGCTGTCCCCGGCCTGTGCCTCGGCCATCGGCCTGCCGAAGGTCTCCAGCCCGGTGACCACGGTCTCCACGTCCGCGCCGAGCACCGACACCCGGTCCCCCACACGGAGCGTCCCCCGCTCCACGGCACCCGTCACGACCGTCCCCCGGCCGGTGATGGTCAGCACGTTCTCGACGGGCAGCAGGAACGGCGCGTCCAGATACCGCTCCGGCATCGGCACGTACGTGTCCACCGCGTCGAGCAGCGCCTCGACGGACGCCGTCCAGCGCGGGTCGCCCTCCAGGGCCTTCAGCCCCGAGACGCGTACGACCGGTACGGCGTCGCCCGGGTACCCCTGGGCGGTGAGCAGGTCGCGGACCTCCAGCTCCACCAGGTCGGTCAGCTCCTCGTCCCCGGCGTCGGCCTTGTTCAGCGCGACGACGATGTGGTCGACGCCCACCTGCCGGGCGAGCAGGACGTGTTCGGCGGTCTGCGGCATGATCCCGTCGAGCGCGGAGACGACGAGGACGGCTCCGTCGAGCTGCGCGGCGCCGGTGACCATGTTCTTGACGTAGTCGGCGTGGCCCGGCATGTCGACATGGGCGTAGTGCCGGGTGTCGGTCTCGTACTCGACGTGCGCGATGTTGATGGTGATGCCGCGGGCGGCCTCCTCCGGGGCCCGGTCGATCCGGTCGAACGGCACGAAGGTGCCGGTGCCGCGCTCGGCGAGGACCTTGGTGATGGCGGCGGTCAGGGTGGTCTTGCCGTGGTCGACGTGACCGATGGTGCCGATGTTCAGGTGCGGCTTGGTGCGCGTGTAGGCGGTCTTGGACATGGCTCTGCCTCGCAGCCTCTGTCGGTCGTACGGGAACGCGGGACCCCGGGAACTCGCCGACCCTCCCCCTGCGGGGTCCGCCGGACGATCCGGGGAGGGTCAGCTTCGGGCGCCGTCGACAGCGGCCGGGAGAGACGGGACGGCAGCCTTCGGGGCATCCGCGACCGCGGACGCTGCGAGAGGAAAGGCGTACCGGAACATGCCGTCGATCATCGCCGACGGTTTGTCCGGCGTCGAACGGTTTTTCACCCATCGGCGGTTCAGGCGCCCGCGTTCCTCAGTGCCTCCCGGACGCCCGGCGCCGCGAACCGGCCCCGCTCGCGTGCCACGAAGGCCCGTACCGCCCCGGCGTCGGTCCTGGCGTACTCGCGCAGCTCCCAGCACCGCAGGGCGGCCGTTCCAGCATGATGTCGGCGAGGGCACCGCGCGGCACCCGCGGCCGGGCCGCACCTGTGACGGTCGTGCAACGAACCATACGGCGATCACACACATGTGTCGGCTACTGTCACCGGATGCTCGATGCCAACCGCTCTGGCACCGCCACGGCCGCTCCCCCGGCCGCAGCCACGCAGCTCGTCCTCGCCGTACCGCCGGTGCGCCGCGCGGGAGCTGCCGCCCGCTGCACCCGCGCGCTGCTCTCCCCGTACGCCCGGCTGTCGCTGCTGCTCGCGCTGCTCGCCGGCGCCGCCGTCTGTGTGCTGCTGTTCCAACCGCAGCGACTGCTGACGCACGGCTGGCCGCCACAGCTCGGCGGGGCCGCGGCGGCCGCGGTGTTCGCGGTGGCGTACGGACTGTGCAGCGTGGCATTCGTACCGCGCCCTTTGCTGAACCTTGCCGCGGGCGCGCTGTTCGGCTCGCAGCTGGGGCTGGCGTCGGCGCTCGCGGGCACGGTGCTCGGCGCCGGGGTGGCGTTCGGGCTGGGCCGGCTGCTCGGGCAGGACGCGCTGCGCCCGCTGCTGCGGGGCCGCTGGCTGACGGCGGTGGACGGGCAGCTCAGCCGGCACGGTTTCCGGTCCATGCTGGCCCTCCGGCTCTTCCCGGGAGTGCCGTTCTGGGCGGCGAACTACTGCGCGGCCGTCTCCCGGATGGGCTGGCTGCCCTTCCTGCTGGCCACGGGCCTCGGCTCGATCCCGAACACGGCCGCCTACGCGGTCGCCGGGGCCCGCGCCTCGGCGCCGACGTCCCCCGCCTTCCTGATCGCCATGGCCTGTATCGCCGTACCGGCGCTGGCGGGCACCGTGGTGGCCTGGCGCAAGCGTCACCAGCTGCGCGGCCGGTGAGCCGCCGCCCTTTCCGCCGAGGAGGGGGTTGCGATGTGGTCCAGCGTCGTCGCCGTGGCCGGCACCCTGCTCGGCGGCGCGCTCACCGGGCTGCTCCAGCTCCGGCGTGAGCGGGCCGCCCGCGCGGAGCGCAGGGCGGAGGCGCCGCGCGTGGCGCCGGGGGAACTGGTGGCGGTGCTCGGCGACCACCGGCGGGCCCTGTGGCACCGCGAGGACCTCCGCCTGAACGGCGCCCGGAGGCCGTCGAGGCGGCCCGGGCCGCGTCCCACACCACCCGCTCCGCCGTGACCTCGCCCCTGGTGGCGGTCTCCGTCCTCGAACCGTCTCCCGCCGGACCGGCGCGCGGGGCCGCCCTTGCGGCGTTCGCCCTCCGCGACGCCGCCGACCACACCGTGCCGACCACACCGTGCCGGCCGCCCGCCGCGAGGCCGCCATCGCGGCGACCGACGAGCTGGCCGCCGCCGCCGGGCGGGTCATGGCCCGGTGACCGCCCGGGCGGGCCGGCGGCCCCGGGCTCAGACGCCTTCCAGGATCATCGCGTTGGCGAGGCCACCCGCCTCGCACATGGTCTGCAGACCGTAGCGGGCGCCGCGTTCGCGCATCGCGTGCACCAGGGTCGTGGTCAGCCGGGTGCCGCTCGCGCCGAGCGGGTGGCCGAGGGCGATCGCGCCACCGTGCACGTTGACCTTGGCGAGGTCGGCGCCGGTCTCCTGCTGCCAGGCGAGCACCACGCTGGAGAAGGCCTCGTTGACCTCGAACAGGTCGATGTCGGCCACGCCGAGTCCCGCCCGGCGCAGCACCTTCTCGGTGGCCGGGATGACACCGGTGAGCATCAGCAGCGGGTCGGAACCGGTCACGGCGAAGCTGTGCAGGCGGGCCAGCGGGCGCAGGCCGAGGCAGGCCGCGGTCTCGCCGGAGGTGATCAGGACGGCGGAGGCGCCGTCGTTGACCGGGCTCGCGTTGCCCGCGGTCACGTTCCACTCGATCTGCGGGAAGCGCTCGGCGAAGCCGGGGTCGTAGTAAGCGGGCTTGAGGCCGCCGAGGACCTCCGGGGTGGTGCCGGGCCGTACGCTCTCGTCGCGGGCGACGCCGTCCAGGGGCGCGACCTCGGCGTCGAAGAGCCCCGCCTGCCACGCCGCGGCGGCCTTGTGGTGGGAGGAGACGGCGAACTCGTCCATCCGCGCGCGGGTGAGGGACCACTTGGCGGCGATGAGTTCGGCGCTGATCCCCTGCGGGACCAGGCCCTCCGGGTAGCGCTCGGCGACACCGGGCCCGAACGGGTCCTTGCCGGCGGGCACGTTGGACCACATCGGCACCCGGCTCATCGACTCCACGCCGCAGGCGACGACGAGGTCGTACGCGCCCGCCATGACGCCCTGCGCGGCGAAGTGCACGGCCTGCTGGGAGGAGCCGCACTGGCGGTCCACGGTGGTCGCCGGTACCGACTCGGGGAGGCCGGCGGCGAGGACGGCGTACCGGGTGGTGTTCATGGCCTGCTCGCCGACCTGGTCGACGGTGCCGCCGATCACGTCGTCGATCAGGGCGGGGTCGACGCCGGAGCGTTCGACGAGGGTGCGCAGGGTGTGCGCGAGGAGCTGCACGGGGTGGACGTGGGCGAGGGAGCCGTTCGGCTTTCCCTTGCCGACGGGGGTGCGAACGGCTTCGACGATGACTGCGTCTCGCATGGTGCGGGCCTCCTTGGCCGCCCTGGCTACCCGTAGGGAGCTACCGGTGAGTAGGAAATCCGGACTCACCATAACGCGCTGAGTTGGAAAATCAAACCCTCATCTAGACTGGTCCGCATGGCCGCCACGAAAGATCCGCGCCCCTGCTCCATCGCCGATGCCCTCGCGCTGGTCGGCGAGAAGTACTCGCTGCTCGTCCTGCGGGAGGTGTGCCTGGGCAACGGCCGCTTCGACCAGCTCGTGCGGAACATCGGTGCCCCGCGCGACATCCTGGCCACCCGGCTGCGCCGGCTCGTGGAGGCCGGAATCCTCACCAAGCGCCTGTACAGCGAGCGCCCCCAGCGCTTCGAGTACCGGCCCACCCCGGCGGGACTGGAGCTGGAGCCGGTCCTGATGACGCTCAAGGAGTGGGGCGACCGCCACCTGCGCAAGGGCATCGACCTGCCGATGGCCGTCGAGCACGCCTGCGGCAACGAACTGGTGCCGGTGGTCACCTGCCGGGCCTGCGGGGAGGCCGTACGACACGAGGACCTGAGGGCCCATCCGCAGACCCCGGGCTGGACGGTGGCGGGTCCGACGGCCGCCTGAGCCCCGGGAGCTGCCCGGGGCTCAGGCGGCCACCCGATCGCACCGGAAGCCACCTCGGCCGCCGACGGCCACCCGATCGTGCCGGAAGCCACCTCGCCGCCGAGGGCCGCACGACAAGGCGGCCGGTAGCGCGAGTTGGCTGTCCGGCCCCTGTTCCCCGGCCGTCACCCCGGCCCGCTACGCTGCCCTCGTCACATGATCACCATTTCTCCCCAGCACTTGGACGCCATCCCTTCATGTCTTGGTTTGAATCCCTCGTCCTCGGACTCGTCCAGGGGCTGACAGAGTTCCTGCCCGTCTCATCCAGTGCGCACCTGCGGCTCACCGCGGCGTTCTCGGGCTGGAAGGACCCCGGGGCCGCCTTCACCGCGATCACGCAGATCGGCACGGAGACCGCCGTCCTCATCTACTTCCGCAAGGACATCGGCCGGATCATCACGTCCTGGTTCCGGTCACTGTTCGACAGGACGATGCGGCACAACCACGACGCGCAGACGGGCTGGCTGGTGATCGTCGGCTCGATCCCGATCGGCGTGCTGGGCGTGACGCTGAAGGACCAGATCGAGGGGCCCTTCCGCGACCTGCGGATCACCGCCACCATGCTCATCGTCGTCGGCGTGGTCATCGGCATCGCCGACCGGCTGGCCGCCCGCGACGAGACCGGCGGCCGGCACCGGGCGCCCAAGCAGCGCAAGACGCTGGAGAACCTGGGCGTCAAGGACGGGCTCGTCTACGGCCTGTGCCAGGCCTGCGCGCTCATCCCCGGCGTCTCCCGCTCCGGCGCGACCATCAGCGGCGGTCTGTTCATGGGCTACCGGCGCGAGGCCGCGGCCCGCTACTCCTTCCTGCTCGCCATCCCGGCCGTCCTCGCCTCCGGCGCCTTCGAGGTGAAGGACTCGCTGAGCGCGGGCCATGTGGCCTGGGGGCCCACCCTGTTCGCGACGGTGATCGCGTTCGCGTCGGGATACGCGGTGATCGCGTGGTTCATGAAGTGGATCTCCAACAAGAGCTTCATGCCGTTCGTCTGGTACCGCATCGCTCTCGGCATCGTCATCATCGCGCTGGTCAGCGCGGGCGTCCTGAGCCCGCACGCGGCGGAGTCGGCGGGCTGACAGCCCCTTTCGGACATCTTCCGCACCCACGGCCGGCCGCCCACGACCTGCGCAACACCCCGTGGGCGCCGGTCACTTCGCACATACCAACGCGTCGCCGCGGGTCGGCGGTGACCAAGCCCATACCTCCTGTGTAGCCACCCGGTAGCGCACAGTCAGTCCCTGCCCCTACGCTGTTCGACATGTCCCCCGAATCCCCGCCCCCTGGTTCCCTGCGGTCTGCCGCCGAGCTGAACGAGCAGATCCGGGCGCTGTGGCTGCGTGCGGGCGGCACCCTGTCGGCCCAGGAGCGCGCGGAGTACGAGCTGTTGGTGATCCAGTGGGCCGCGGCGATCCGCAGCCGGGTGATCGAGGCGGCCTGACACGGGCCGACACCCGCAGCCGACCCCGCCACGACCACCCCCGCCACCGCCACCGCCACCGCCACCGCCACCGCACAGGCTCCCGTCCCCGGCCCCGGCCCGCTACGCCCGCAGATGCGCCAGCACCTCGTCCGCCACCGGATACGGCCGCTCCTCGGGCAGCAGCCCGCTCGCCCGCTCCCGTTCGCCCGCCCGCACCAGCGCGTGGATCTCCGTGGCCAACGGGGTGACGTCCTCGATGCCGACGATCCACTCGTCGGCATACCGGACGGCCGCCTCCCCCGCGAGCCCGAGCTGCAGGGACCGGTAGGGCAGCGGGGTGTGGTGCAGGTCCCGCTCCGGGTCCCACTGGACGCGGGCCGGGCTGCGGGCCAACTCCCGTTTCCAGGCGGCCTGGTCCGGGTGCAGGGCGGGCACGTAGTGGGACAGGCAGGCGTGCCGCAGGGCCCACTCGAAGCCCTCGCGGGTGATCTCGACGGCGAGGACGGTCTCCTGGCCCTCCTTGGTCCCCCAGCCGCAGCGGTACATCATCCACAGGAAGGAGGGCTTGATCCATGTCATCCGGTCCCGTTTCCAGGCGGACGGGAAGCGGCCGGTGCGGGCGGCCGGGCGGCCGATCCCGGGACGGTATGCCTGGTAGACGGTCACCGTGGCGTCCGTGTGCCGGGCCCGGACGCGGAACCGGGGTTCGTCTTCGACGTGTTGCTCGTTCACCCGGACAGGTTCGGCCGCCGTCCCCGTCCCGCACCACCGAATATTCACCCCGCACACCTCTTGGCTCCGCCTCCGCCGTGCCCAACACTGTGCCGATGACGCAGCGCGCGGAGTTCGCGACCGTGAGAGACCGACTGGCCGTGGACGACCTGGTCACCGCGTACGCGGTGGCGGTGGACGACGGCGACTGGGCGGCGTACCGGCAACTGTTCACGGCGGACGGGCGGGCCGACTACCGTTCCGCGGGCGGTATCGAGGGCGACACCGCGCGGGTCGCCGCCTGGCTCGCCGAGAGCCTGGCCCCCTTCGGCATGCGCCAGCACCTGATCGTCAACCGGCAGGTGCGGTTCGGCGTCCTGGAGAACGACACCGGGGACACCGCCGGGGTGCGGGCCGACTACCTCAACCCGATGTCCTTCGCCGCTCCCGGCGGCTCCGCCGCGCCGGACCTGGTCTGCGGTGGCCGCTACGCCTTCGCGCTGCTGCGCACTCCGGACGGCTGGCGCCTGCGCGAGGTCGTCGTACAGGAGAAATGGCGCCGGCCGCCCAGCGTCCCGTAGGGCGGAGGAACCGCGCGCACGGCACCCGACCACACGGATCCGCCAAAGATCGCTCCCGGCACGCACACTGGAACTGTCGCTGGGTAGGGAGGTTCCCTATGAGGACGATCGACCGCTGGCTGACCTCCCCCTGGCGCCGTTCGGGCGCCGCCGCCCTCGCGGGCGCCCTGCCCGTGCTCGCCTTCCCGGCCCCGGCACTGTGGTGGTTCGCGTACATCGCCCTGGTGCCGTGGATCCTGCTGGCCCGCTCGGCACCGACCGGGCGGCGGGCCGCGTACGACGGCTGGTGCGGCGGCTTCGGCTTCCTGGTGGCCGTCCATCACTGGCTGCTGCCGAGCCTGCACGTGTTCATCTTCCTGATCGCCGCACTGCTGGGTCTGCTGTGGGCGCCCTGGGGCCTGCTGGTGCGGCACTTCCTGGGCGGGGTGCCGTCGCCGGGCCGGGTCGCCGCCGCGCTGCCGGTGCTGCCGTCGGCCTGGCTGGCGGTGGAGCTGGTCCGGTCCTGGCAGGGCCTCGGCGGGCCGTGGGGCATGCTGGGCTCCAGCCAGTGGCAGGTGGGCCCGGCGCTGCGGCTGGCCTCGGTGGGCGGGGTCTGGCTGCTCAGCTTCCTGGTGGTGGCCGTCAACGTGGCGGTGGCCGTGCTGGTCTCGGTGCGTGCGGCGCGCGTACCCGCCCTGGCCTCGCTGGTCGCCACGGCCGCCGCGACGTCGGCCGCGTGGGCGTGGGCGCCGCGCCCGGACGTCGACCAGCGGGTGCGGATCGCCGTCGTACAGCCGGGCGTCGTGGCCGGGCAGGACAGCGGCGACCGGCGGTTCGACCGGGAGGAGCTGCTGACCCGGCGGCTGGCCGGGCGGCACGTCGACCTGGTCGTGTGGGGCGAGTCCAGCGTCGGCTTCGACCTGGACGACCGCCCCGACCTGGCCCGGCGGCTCGCCGCACTGTCCCGGACGACCGGCGCCGACGTGCTGGTGAACGTGGACGCCCGCCGCTCCGACCGGCCCGGCATATACAAGAGTTCCGTGCTGGTCGGCCCGGGCGGCCCGACCGGGGACCGGTACGACAAGATGCGGCTGGTCCCGTTCGGCGAGTACATACCGGCGCGGTCGCTTCTCGGCTGGGCCACCTCGGTCGGCCGGGCCGCCGGCGAGGACCGGCACCGCGGCACCGAGCAGACCGTGATGAACGTCGGTCACGGACTGCGGATCGGGCCGCTGATCTGTTTCGAGACCGCGTTCCCGGACATGGGCCGCCATCTCGCCGAGGACGGCGCGGACCTCCTCCTCGGCCAGTCCTCCACCTCGTCCTTCCAGCACAGCTGGGCGCCGGAGCAACATGCCTCGCTAGCCGCGCTGCGCGCCGCCGAGACCGGCCGCCCGATGGTCCACGCCACGCTCACGGGCGTGTCGGCGGTGTACGGCCCGGACGGGGCGCGCCTCGGCCCGTGGCTCGGCACGGACGCGAACACCGCGCGCGTGTACGACGTGCCGCTCGCGCACGGCGTCACGCCGTACGTCCGCTACGGGGACTGGCCGGTGTACGGCGCGCTGCTGGTGCTGGCCGCGCTGGGGGCGACCGAAGGGGTGCGGGCGGTCAGGCTGCGCCGAAGCGCTGCTGAACCGCTCGTACCACCCGCTCGCACAGTTCATGGGTCGCCAGCGCGTCCCTGGCGCTGAGCACCGTCCCGGCCCGTACGGCGTCGAGGAAGGCGAGGACCGCCTGCTCGATGCCGCGCTGGCGGGCCACCGGCACCCAGTCGCCGCGCCGGCGCACGGTCGGCTGGCCCTTGTGGTCGATCACCTCGGCGAGGTTGACCACCTGGCGCTTGCTGTCCTGCCCGGACACCTCCAGGATCTCCTCGTTGGAGCCGCTGAGCCGGTTCATCACGCCGAGCGCGGTGAAGCCGTCCCCGGCGAGCTGGAGCACGAGGTGGTGCAGCAGCCCGTCCTGGGCGCGGGCGCGGACGGTGACGTCGTCGACCGGGCCCGGCACCAGGAACCGCAGGGTGTCGACGACGTGGATGAAGTCGTCCAGGATCATCGAGCGCGGTTCCTCCGGCAGCCCGACCCGGTTCTTCTGCAGGAGGATGAGCTCACGCGGGTGGTCCAGGCACTGGGCGTACCCGGGTGCGTACCGGCGGTTGAAGCCGACGGACAGGGGGACACCGCGCCGCTCGGCCAGCTCGACCAGCCGCTCGGAGTCGGCGAGTTCGTAGGCGAGCGGCTTGTCCACGTACGTCGGGACGCCGGCGTCGAGCAGCCGGGCGACGATCTCGGGGTGGACGGCGGTGGGCGCGTGCACGAAGGCCGCGTCCAGGCCGGCGGCGAGCAGCGAGTCCAGGGTGGTGTGGCACTGTTCAGCGGGCAGGCGCAGGGTGCTCCCGATCCGCTCCAGGGTGGCGGGCGTGCGGGTCTGCAGGTGGAGGTCGAGCCCCGGCTGCGCGCCCAGCACCGGCAGGTACGCCTTCTGCGCGATGTCCCCGAGTCCGATGCAGCCGACCTTCACGTGCTCTCCTCTATCTCTGGCCTGCGTGTTCCCTGCCGGAAGCATACGGGGGGCGCCAGTCGGCGATGCCGTCGAAGCCGCGCAGGAAGAGCGCGGGTCCGGCCGTCGACAGGGCCGTGATCACCGTGTTCCGTACGGCTGCGACGGCGCGGTTGCCGGTCATGCCGAGGCGCCCGGCCCGGACGGCCCGCCGGGCGATCGCGGTGGTGCGCGGGAGCCGGGCGGCGGTGTAGGCGGCCAGGTCCGCGCCGCCGGCGGTCCCCCCGCCGGTGCGGAGCCGGGCGTGGGGGAAGGCGAGGACCACCGCGTCCTCCAGGGCCTGGTTGCCGCCCTGGCCGAGGGTCGGCGGCATGGCGTGGGCGGCGTCGCCGAGGAGGACGGTCCGGCCCGAGTGGTAGGCGGGCAGGGGCTGGGCCAGGTGATGGACGTCGCGCCGGAGCACGTCCTCGGGGCGGACGGCGGCGAGCACGGCGGGGATGGGGTCGTGCCAGTCGCCGTAGCGGCGCAGGAGTTCGGCCTTCTCGTCGTCCGGGGCGTGTTCGCCCGCCGGGGCCGTGGCCGCCGCGTAGGCGTAGACCCGGCCGTCCTTGAGGGGGTGGGTGCCCCAGAGCCGGCCCGGGCCCCAGGTCTCGTGCGAGGCGAACTCGGCGCAGGGTACCGGGACCAGCACCCGCCAGGTGGTGAAACCGGCGTACGCCGGCCCGGGGTGGACGGGGAAGAGGGCGCCGCGGACGCGGGAGTTGACGCCGTCCGCGCCGACGACCAGTTCGGCCTCCAGCTCGTCCGCGCCGGCCCGCACGCGGGCGGGCCGGGTCCGGTCGCCCGCGTCGGCGAGGGCCGCGGGCGACGCGGTGCGGACGGCGCCGGGCGGGAGCAGGGCGGCGAGCCGGTCGACGAGGGTGGCCCGGGGCAGCAGGACCAGGGGGCCGCCGAAGCGGTCGGCGGCGGCCGTGGCGCTGGAGCGGGACAGCCAGCGCCCGCCCGGGGTGCGCAGGCCCCCGTCGCCCTGCCAGGCGGCCAGGTCACGGATCTCGTCGCCGATGCCGAGGACGTCCAGGGCGCGCAGGCCGTTCGGGGCGAGCGAGATGGCCGCGCCGACGGGGTCCAGGGAGGGGGCGCGCTCCAGCACGGTCACGGTCCAGCCCGTCCGGTGCAGGGCGGCCGCCGCGGCCAGCCCTCCGATCCCTCCGCCGATGACGACCGCGCGCGCCTGCTGTGTCATGACCCCTCCTCGACTACACCTGCAGTGCCGACTAAACGTACTACGGCCGTAGTGAGTTGGGTAGGGTCGGCCTCATGTCCCCAGACCACCCCACCGCCTCCGGCATCCCGGGCACCTCCCGCGCGGGTCTCGTCGCCGACACCGCCCTCGCCCTGCTCGCCGAGCGCGGCATGCGCGGGCTCACCCACCGGGCGGTGGACGAGGCGGCCGGGTTGCCGCCGGGCTCGACGTCCAACGTGGCGCGCACCCGGCAGGCGCTGCTGGAACTGGCGGTGCGGCGGCACGCCGAGCGGGAGGCCCGGCTCCTGGCGCTGGAGGAGGTGCCGGAGCCCGGCGGAGGGCTCGACGCGCTGGCGGACGGGCTGGCGCTGGCCGTCCACCGCACCCTGACCCATCACCGCGAGCTGCTCATCGCCCGGTACGAACTGGCCCTGGAGGCCACCCGCCGTCCCGGGCTGCGCGCCTTCTACGACCGGACCGGCGCCGTCTTCAAGGAACAGCTGACCACTCTGCTCACCGCCGCGGGCTCGCGGGACCCGGCCCGCCATGTGCTGTCCCTGGTGGCCTGGGCGGACGGACTTATGTTCTCCTGCGCGGCCGGTTCGTTCAGCACCCACACCCCGGACCTGGAGGAGATCCGCACGGGGCTGCGGGAACTGCTCGGGGGCCTGCTGGGAGGCTGAAAAACCCCCTGGAACAGCGAAGGCCTGCGCCCCGGGCCGACGCACCTCGCGCGGGCCCGGCGGTTCGGGGGCGGAGTCCCCTTATCGACCCTGCTGAACGAGAGGCCCTAGCGCTGCCGGGGCGGGCTCCAGCCCTCGCCGCCCTTGGGGCCGTCCTCGTCGAGCCGCAGGGCGAGCCTGCTGATGGCGGAGCGGACCCCGTCGCCGTAGCCGTCGTGGGGCAGGGAACCCGCGGCGCTGCGGGCGCTGCGCAGGTGGCTGCGGGCGGCCTCGGCGCGGCCCAGCTTGACGTAGTCGGCGGCCAGGTTCAGGTGCAGGGACGGGAAGAAGCCCTGGACGCTGGCCGGGTCGCCGCCCGCGTGGCCGCCGGCCAGCTCCTCGGCCGCCGACAACGCCCGCAGGTCCCAGGCGAGTTCGTCGCCGGGATCGTCCTGGGTGTCGGCCAGGTAGTGGGCCAGGGTGCAGCGGTGCAGCGGGTCGCCGTCCTCGCCGATCTCCGCCCACAGGTCCAGGAAACGGCTGCGGGCCTCCTCGCGGTCACCGCCGTGGTGCAGCATCACGACCTGCCCGATCCGCGTCAGCACGGCATCCGGCGCCGCCTGCTCCTGTCGCTCCGCCACGGGGCCCCCTCCGGGCTGTCGAACGTTGTGTGGGTCCGACGCTAGACGGCGCCGCGGTGATTCCCGGGCAGGCGGCGCCGTGGGCCGTCGGCCCGGCGGCGTCTGCCGCCCTCAGCCCAGATCCGGGATCCGCCAGTCGATCGGCTCGTGCCCCTGCAGGGCGACCGCCTCGTTGATCTGCGTGAACGGGCGGGAGCCGAAGAACTTCTTCGCGGAGAGCGGCGAGGGGTGCGCGCCCTTGACCACCGCGTGACGGGTCTCGTCGATCAGCGGAAGCTTCTTCTGCGCGTAGTTGCCCCACAGGACGAAGACCGCCGGGTCGGGGCGGGAGGCAACCGCGCGGATCACGGCGTCGGTGAACTTCTCCCAGCCCTTGCCCTTGTGCGAGTTGGCCTCGCCCGCCCGCACGGTGAGGACCGCGTTGAGCAGCAGCACGCCCTGCTCGGCCCACGGCATCAGATAGCCGTTGTCCGGGATGGGCAGACCCAGCTCCTGGTGCATCTCCTTGTAGATGTTCCGGAGCGAGGGCGGGGTCTTCACACCGGGACGGACCGAGAAGCACAGGCCGTGGCCCTGGCCCTCGCCGTGATACGGGTCCTGGCCCAGGACGAGGACCTTCACCCGCTCGTACGGCGTCGCGTCCAGCGCCGCGAAGACCTCCTCGCGGGGCGGGTAGACGGGACCCTTCGCCCGCTCGTCCTCGACGAACTCGGTCAGCTCCTTGAAGTAGGGCTGCTGCAGTTCGTCGCCCAGAACCCCGCGCCAGGACTCGGGCAGCATGGCGATGTCGGTCACGTCAACGTCCTCACGGTATCCAGCGACTACGGTGGCGGTCACTTCCAGGATTCAGAACCTACAGGCGACCACTGACAACCGGTGCCGCGAGGGCCGTTCACCAGCTGGTCTTGCGGTGCAGCGTCCACATCATCATGATCGTCGACGGGTCCAGGGCCTGCTCGCCGCCGGAGACGTCGACACTGGCCGCCACGAACTGCCGCCCCTGCCACAGCGGGATCAGCCGGGCGTCGTTCACGATGATCTGCTGGGCCGCCTCCATGTCCTTGACGGTCTGGGCGCGGTCGCTCTCCGCGCGCGCGTGCGGCAGCAGCCTGCCGGTGATCTCCGGGGCCGGGTAGGGCGTACCCAGGGCGTTGTGCTCGCCGACGAACGGGGCGATGAAGTTGTCCGCGTCGGGGAAGTCCGGGAACCAGCCGCGCCCGAACACCGGGTACTCGCCCTTCTGGTAGCCGACCACGTACGTCTTCCACGGGCGGCTCTTGAGGGTGATGGTGAACAGGCCCGAGTCCTCCAGCTGTCGCTTCAGCTCCTGGAACATCCGGGCCGTCTCCGAGCCGTAGCGGTCGGTGGTGTACCAGAGGGTGAGCGGGACGCGCTGGGTGATGCCGGCGTCGGAGAGGATCTTGCGGGCCTTGGGGACGCTGGGGTCGCCGTAGTCGTCGAAGAAGCCGGTGGCATGGCCGGTCAGGCCCTTGGGGACCATCGAGTACAGCGGGTCGACGGTGTCCTTGTAGACCTTGTGCGCGATCGCGCCCCGGTCGACGATCTGGGCGACGGCCTTGCGTACGGCGGGCTGCTTGGCCCAGGGGTCCTTGGGGTTGAAGACCAGGTAACTGATGTCGGTGCCGGCGCCGTCGACCAGTTGCAGGTCCTGGCTGTCGTGTTCCTGCAGAGCGAGGATGTCGTCGGCGGCGAGGCCGCGGTAGGTGACGTCGATCTGCTTGTCCCGCAGCGCCTTGACCATGCCGACGGAGTCCTTGAAGTAGCGGATGGTCACCGCGTCGTTCTGCCGCTTGGCGAAGCCCTGGTAGTTGTCGTTGCGGACCAGGACGGCCTGGCTGTCCTCCTGGTAGGACCGCAGCTCGTACGGCCCGGAGCCGTGCACGTCGGTGCCCTTGCGCAGGGAGCCGGCCGGGTAGTCGTCGGGGTCGACGATCGACATCGCGGGCGTCGCCAGCACGAAGGGGAAGGTGGAGTCGGGCTGGTTGAGGTGGAAGACGATCCCGCGGTCGCCGGACGTCTCCACCCGGTCCAGGCTGCCGAGCAGTCCGGCCGGTCCGCCGGGGGCGTCGATGGTGCGGATGCGGTCGATCGAGCGCCGGACGGCATCGGCGGTCAGCGGGTCGCCGTCGGAGAACTTCAGGCCGGCCCGCAGTGTGCAGCGGTAGGTGCGGCTGCTGGAGTCGGTGAAGGCGCAGCTCTGGGCGGCGTCGGGCTGGGGCGTGGTGGCGCCGTTCGGGTAGGCGAGCAGCGTCTGGAAGATGTTCCGGTACAGCTCCCAGGAGCCGTCCCAGGCGCCGGCCGGGTCCAGTGTGCTGGGGACGCTGGTGGTGCCCACGACGATCGGCTTCTGGCCGTCGGGGTTGCCGTCGGACAACAGGCCGCATCCGGGGACCAGCGATATGGACGCGATCGCCGCGACTTTCCGCAGGAATCGGTTCCGGTTGAACACGCGCACGCTCCTCGATCTGCCATACCAAGGGTCGGCAGACCATACCGCAGCGTCAGGACACCTGAACCTCCCCTGGAACAGCGGTTCTTGATCGCTTCGGCGATGACGACGTTGTCAGTTCGCTGTGCGGATTCCGAGGGGCGTTCCGGGCGCCGATCCGTCCGAAAATCGGCGCCCGGAAGGTGGCTCAGCCCACGCCGGCGTTGAGGAAGATGCCGCCGTCCACGACGAGCGTCTGACCGGTGATCCAGTCGGACTGCCCGGAGGTGAGGAAGGCGACGGCCCCGCCGATGTCGGAGGGGACACCGAGCCGGGCGAGCGGGTAGGCGGCCGCGGCCTCCTCCTCGCGGCCCTCGTACAGGGCCTGCGCGAACTTGGTCTTGACCACGGCCGGGGCGATGGCGTTGACCCGTACCTTCGGCGCGAACTCGTGTGCCAGCTGCTGGGTCAGGTTGATCATCGCGGCCTTGCTGACGCCGTACGCGCCGATGAACGGCGAGGGCGCGAGGCCGGCGACGGAGGAGATGTTGACGATCGCGCCGCCGTTGTCCTTCTGCCAGGCGTGCCAGGTCCGCTGGGCGAAGCCCAGGGCGGAGATCACGTTGGTCTCGAAGACCTTGCGGGCGACGTTCAGGTCGAGGTCGGCCATCGGGCCGAACACCGGGTTGGTGCCCGCGTTGTTGACCAGGAAGTCGACCCGGCCGAAGGCCTCCATGGCGCGCTCGACGGCCGTGGCCTGGTGGTCCAGGTCGTGGGCCTTGCCGGCGACGCCGATGACCCGCTCGGCGCCGAGCTGCTCGACGGCCTCCTTCAGGGCGTCCTCGTTGCGGCCGGTGATGCACACGCGGTCGCCACGCGCGACCAGCGCCTCGGCGACGCCGTAGCCGATGCCGCGGCTCGCGCCCGTGACGATCGCGGCCCTGCCGGAGAGCTCCGGGAGTTCAGTCATGTCCGTGCTACCTCTGAATTCCCTAGTCGAGCGGTCCGCCGGCGACGTACAGCACCTGGCCCGAGACGAAGCCGGCCGCCTCGCCGGTGAAGAACGCGATGGCGTTGGCGATGTCCTCGGGCTCACCGACGCGCTGCACCGGGATCTGGGTGGCGGCGGCCTTCTTGAAGTCGTCGAAGCCCATGCCGACACGGTCGGCGGTGGCCTTGGTCATCTCGGTGGCGATGAAGCCGGGGGCGACGGCGTTGGCGGTGATGCCGAACTTGCCCAGCTCGATGGCGAGGGTCTTGGTGAGGCCCTGGAGACCGGCCTTGGCGGCGGAGTAGTTGGCCTGGCCGCGGTTGCCGAGCGCCGACGAGGAGGAGAGGTTGACGATCCGCCCGAAGCCCGCGTCCACCATGTGCTTCTGGACGGCCTTGGTCATCAGGAACGAGCCGCGCAGGTGCACGTTCATGACCGTGTCCCAGTCGGACGCGCTCATCTTGAACAGCAGGTTGTCACGCAGCACGCCCGCGTTGTTGACCAGGATCGTCGGGGCACCCAGCTCCTCGACGATCCGGGCGACGGCCGCCTCGACCTGCGCCTCGTCGGAGACGTCCGCGCCGACCGCGACGGCCTTGCCGCCGGCGGCGGTGATCTTCTCGACGGTGTCCTTGCAGGCGGCCTCGTCCAGGTCGATCACGGCGACCGCGTGGCCTTCGGCGGCCAGCCGGACGGCCGTCGCGGCGCCGATGCCGCGCGCCGCACCGGTGACTACCGCGACCCGCTGTTCAGTGGTGGACATTGCTGTTTCTCCTCGCCCTTGAGAGAACCTGTCGGACCCTCGGAGAGAGTCCCTGGTGCGGTGAGCGACCGCTTAGTACCTTCAGCACCCGTGACGCTAGAAGCCCTGGCACCCGGTGTCAACGGCACATCCGGCCGGTGTGATCCATTACCTCACCAGGAGGTCCAGCAACCGTTCCGTCTCGGCGGCCGGGTCGGCGGTCAGGCCGGTGTGCACGGGCCCGGGCTGGACCACCGTGGAACGGGGGGCGATCAGCCAGCGGTAACGGCGCCCGGCATCGTCGCCGGCCGCCTGTCCGGCCTCCTCGCCGCCCGCGCAGTGCCGCTCGACCGCCCCGAGCGCGGCGCGCACCCCGGCGATGTCGGCGGCCGGGTCCAGGGCGAGCAGCCGGGCCTCGTCCAGATGGGTGCGGGCGCCGACGTAGGCCCGGGCCCGGCAGTACACGACCACGCCCGCGTTGATGCACTCCCCGCGCTCCACCCGGGGTACGACCCGCAGCAGCGCGTACTCGAACACGTCCCGGTCGCCGCCCTGGCCCGCCCGGGTGATGTGCCGCTCGGTCACATGGCCGGCCATGTGGATGTGGCGCTCGCTCACTTGCCCTCCTCCGTGCCGGGGCCGATGCCGGTGATCCGCTCGGCGATGACGGCCGCCCGCGCGAGCAGCGGCCGTGCGTAGGCCCGGCGCAGGTCGTCCGGGGTGTCGAAGCCGGGCTCGCCGGCGAGCCAGACGTCCGGGATCTCGGCGGTGACCTCGGCGAGCAGGTCCTCGGTGACGCGGGGCGCCAGTTCGGCGGCGGCGGCCGTGACATCGGGGGCGAACCGGGCGAGGGCGTGGTCCGAGGCG
The DNA here is from genome assembly GCF_040647235.1 of Streptomyces sp. NPDC042638. Lineage (NCBI taxonomy): Bacteria > Bacillati > Actinomycetota > Actinomycetes > Kitasatosporales > Streptomycetaceae > Streptomyces > Streptomyces sp. NPDC042638. Next base: position 12,011 of record NZ_JBEZBT010000018.1, on the reverse strand, counting down.
TCGTAGGCACGCGCTGCCGAGGACTCGGCGGCGGGCCAGTTGTGGTGCCAGATCATCGTGGCGCCGTGGTCGATGAGCCACAGCTCGTCCCGGTGCACCAGGAGGTTGGGGTTGCGCCAGGAGCGGTCGACGTTGTTGATCAGTGCGTCGAACCAGACGATCCGGCCGGCCTCCTCGGGGCGCACCGGGAAGGCGAGCGGGTCGTAGCCGAGCGCGCCGGAGAGGAAGTCCATGCCGAGGTTGGTGCCGCCGCTGGCCCGGAGCAGGTCCTGCACCTGCTGCTCGGGTTCGCCGAGCCCGAGGACCGGGTCCAGCCGGACGGTGACCAGCCGGGGCACGCGGAGCCCGAGCCGGCGGGCGAGTTCGCCGCACACCACCTCGGCGACCAGGGTCTTGCGGCCCTGTCCGGCGCCGGTGAACTTCATGACGTAGGTCCCGAAGTCGTCGGCCTCGACGAGCCCCGGCAGCGAGCCGCCCTCACGCAGCGGCGTGATGTAGCGGGTCGCGGTGACCTCTTTCAACATGTTCCCAGGCCGTCCGTCTCTTCAGGCGTGCGTGCAGGAGCGACTTCGAAGGGGCGCAGTCCGTCGATGGCCGTATGCCCCTCGCTTCCGGCCTCGGGCACAAGTGAACAGGGTAACCGAGGGTGATCGCCGGGGAGGAGTGCCCCGTCGGCGCTGAAGCCCCCGGGCCGACATCACCTGGTCCTGGATGTACCCCTCGGGCGCGGTCCCTCACCGCCTGTGCGCCACTGCCCAGGGGCGTGAGCGGACGGCGGGCGAAGGACCGGCTCAGATGTCGGGAGTCGGGGTGGCGTCGACCTTGGTCACCTGAGTGCCGATGGAGTAGACGGCAGGCTTGCCGTCGGCGGAGATGACGCCGATCTCCGTCTGCGCGTAGTGGCGGACCACCTTGTCCATACGCGCGTCCGGGTTGCGCTTGACGAACGGCTTGTCCGTCTCGCCGAGGCTGATGTAGGACTGCAGGTCCTTGGCGAGGAAGGTCTCGTCGACGGCACTGTCGGACAGCACGAGCGCACCGCCGTCGGCGGTCCTCGCGGCGAAGACGTCCCCGGCGTGGGGGGCGGCCTTCTTGAAGTCGACCCAGGCGTGGCCGTCCAGGTTGTCGGCGCGCTCGGTGTACCAGGACCTGCCGACGCGCCGGGCCGCGGTGTCGGCGAGCGCGGTGTTGGGGCCGCCTGTCACCCACAGGTCGGTGACCAGTCCCGGCAGTTGTGAGGGCGCCGTCCTGCCGATCTTGGCGGCGGGGTCGGCGAGCTTCATCAGCCCGGCCTTGTCGAGGGCGATGTGCGGCTCCTTGGCCGCATCAGCCCCTTCGAAGTCGCGGGCGACGACCATGCGCCAGCCGTCGGCGGAGCGCTTGAAGACGAGGAACCTGACGTCCTTCGACCACAGCTTGCCCGGCTTGCCGTGGGTGAGTTGCGCGCCTTGGGTGCGCACCAGGAACCAGTCGGCCTTCGCGGAGGCGGGCGGGATGTAGAAGGTGCGGTTGACGTACAGGAACGGTGCGAGGTTCTTCTCGACTTCGCTCTTGCGGAGGGCCGGGATCTGCGTGAAGTACGCCTTGTCCATCGCAAGGAGGGCGCCGCCTTCGGCCTTCGCCATGAGTGCGGCCGAACGCTCCTCGTTGGCCTGGTTGTTGACCTTTTGGTAAGCGTCCACCACCTTGTTCGCCTCGGCCTTGGTGAGCAACGGCCTCTCGGCCGGCGCGGCGCCCGCGCGCTCGGGAGCGCTGTCGGCGGTGGAACATGCCGTCAGGGAGGCCGCGGCGGAGAGTACGGCCGCGGCGAACACGCCGATGCGCGTGCCGCGGGATATGTGAGCTGAGCGGGCCGAGTGGGCCATGGCGAGGGATCCCCGTTTCTCGAGTGCTTCCGGCGACCGCCCCGTACAGCGCGCACGAGACGATCACCGCGCCACGGTATCGACCCCGCTCAGCCAGGCGGTGACTCCCCTTCCGCTCCGGAACCGGACCGTAACCTTCCGCGCCTTGGCGTCTGTTCTTCCGGCGCGTCGGCCTCCAGGTCACCGAGCGCCCGACTGAACGGCCGCCGTCCGGGGGCCGTACCCCCCGACGGACGACGAGAAGCTCCGCGGAAGGGACGCTCACATGACCAGCGAATCGCTCCATCCCGCAGCGGGACCGGCCCGTCGCACCGTCATGGCGGCCGGAGCGGCGGGGCTCGCCGCCGCGCTGACCGCCTGCGGTTCTGGCGACGACTCCTCCGGCACCGCCGGCACCGTGCTCGCCGGGACCGCGGACATCCCCGAGGGCGGCGGCAAGGTGTTCAAGGACCAGGGTGTCGTGGTCACCCAGCCGACGGCGGGCACCTACAAGGCGTTCTCGTCCAAGTGCACGCACCAGGGCTGCCCGGTGAGCGGCGTGGCGGACGGCGTGATCGTCTGCCCGTGCCACGGCAGCCGGTTCTCGGCGCAGGACGGCAGCGTGAAGAAGGGACCGGCGACCAGGCCGCTGGCCGCCGCGGAGATCACCGTCTCCGGCGACGAGATCACGCTGGCCTGAACCGGCTCTCAGCTCCGTCCGTACGCCCGTTTCAGGCAGCCGAGCACCTCGTCGGTGGTCGCGATCGTGGCGACCAGCGCGAGGGTGTTGCGGATCATCGCGGGGGTGTAGTCGGCCGGCACTCCCGCGATGGCGTCGGCCGGGACGACGACGGTGTAGCCCAGGTTGACGGCGTCGAACACCGCGTTGGGCACGGCGACGTTCGCCGAGACCCCGGCGACGACCAGCGTGCGGCAGCCGAGGTTGCGCAGCAGGGCGTCGACGTCGGTGCCGTGGACCGGGGACAGCCCGTGCAGCCGCCGTACCACGAAGTCCTCTTCGGCGACCTCGATCGGGGGCGCGACCCGGACCGCCGTGCTGCCGGTCAGCTGACGCACGGGCAGCCGTTCGGCGGCCCGGAACAGGCGGGCGTTGCGGTTCGCGCCCCGGCCGTCGGGACGGCGCTCGGCGATGGCGTGGATCACCTGCACCCCGGTCTCGTGGGCGGCCGCGACCAGCCGGGCCACATTGCGCAGGGCACCGGAGGAACGCGCCACACGGGCGAGTTCGGGCAGCGCGCTGTCCGGTCCGACGACGCCCTGCTGGCACTCCACGGTGAGCAGGACGGTACTCACGGGATCGAGGAGGTCGCCGAGGTGCTCGTACGACGGCATCGCACACCCTTTCGCCGGAGGTCCGGGCCGTGAGCGTAGCCATACCTGGGTGCCAGCGGAAGCCGGACGGGTTCCCTTTTCTGACGTCATGTCAGAGGATCACCGCAGCACCGCCGGCACAGGGGTTCACCCGACACGACGTGAAGGAAAAGGGGGCGGTATGACCGTCACGCAGCAGCGCCGGGGCCGGAAGATCATGATGACGCCCGGTGAGCTGGACGAGTTCCTCACCACCCAGCGCACCTGCCGGGTCGCGACCGTCTCGGCCGACGGCACACCGCACGTGAGCGCGTTGTGGTTCGCCTGGGACGGCACCTCGCTGTGGCTGTACTCGGTGGTGCGCAGCCGCCGCTGGGCGCAGCTGCGCCGTGACCCGCGAGTGGCCGTCGTGGTCGACTCCGGTGAGGAGTACGACCAGTTGCGCGGGGTCGAGCTGGCCGGCCGGGTGGAGTTCGTGGGCGAGGCGCCGCGCACCGGTGAGCTGTGCGCGGAGCTGGACACGGCCGAGACACTGTTCGCCCGCAAGAACTTCGGCCTGGACGAGATGCCGCACGACGGCCGCCACGCCTGGGCCCGGCTGACCCCGGAGAAGATCGTGTCCTGGGACTTCCGGAAGCTGGGCGGGATGTAGACCGGGCCCGCCGCGTCAGCCGAGTTCGAGGGCGGGCGCCTCGAGTCAGCCGAGTTCGAGGGCGGTCTCGCGCAGCGCCTGCACGGCCGCGCGGATGGAGGGGCGGCGGTCGGCGTCCGCCCGCCAGATCACGTACACATGGCGGCGCACGCGCTGCTTGAGCGGTACCAGGACCACGCCCTCGGGCACCGGGTGCCGGCCCAGCAGCGGTGCGATGCACACGCCGAGTCCGGCCGCGACCAGGCCGAGCTGTGTGTGGGTCTCACCGGCACGGTGGCCGATGATCGGCTCGACGCCCTTGGAGCGCAGGGTGAACAGCAGCCACTCATGGCAGAACTCCCCCTCGCCCCAGGTGATCCACTCGTCCTCGGCGAACTCGGTGAGGTCCACCTCGGCCCGGTCCGCGAGCCGGTGCCCGACGGGCATGGCGACATCGGCCGGGTCGTCCAGCAGGGGCGCCTTCACCAGACCGTCGGGCACGGGCATCGGCTTGTTGTACCAGTCCAGGACCACCGCGAGATCGAGATCGCCGCGGACCACGCCGGCGACGCCCTGCTCAGGTTCCAGCTCACTGGAGCGCACGCGCAGCCCGGGGTGCTCGGTGCGCAGCGCGCCGAGCGCGGCGGGGAACAGGCCCCGGGCGGCGGTCGGGAACGCCGACAGCCGCAGCTCGCCGACCACCTGGCCGCGGTGCGCCTCCAGGTCGGACTCGGCCAGCTCGACCTGCGACAGGATGCGCGCCGCGTGCTCCGACAGGAGCCGGCCGGCGTCCGTGAGCCGCACCCCGCGGCCGTTCTTGGCGAGGAGCTGCTGTCCGATCTCCCGTTCCAGCTTGCCCAGCTGCTGCGAGACCGCGGACGTGGTGACGTGCAGCGCCCCGGCGGCGGCACTGACCGAGCCGTGCCGGGCCAGTGCGTCCAGGGTACGGAGGCGCTCAAGGTTCAACATGTAAGTGATCCTAAGAGGTACCAGGCGGGAAATCTCGATTGTCCTACGAAGATGCCTCCGGCATCGTTGCGCCCATGAGTACGGTCACCACGTCCCGAACACGGTCCTCGGCCCCCGCCCCCGCCCGTCCCCGCGCCCGTCTGGACTGGCGGCTCCGCTTCGCCGCCCTGTCTTTGATCTGGGGCTTCAGTTTCCTGCTGATCAAGGTGGGGACCGGTGGGTTCGCGCCGTTCCAGGTCACCCTCGGACGGCTCGTGTTCGGTACGGCGGTGCTGCTGGCGGCGATGGCCGTGAAGCGGGAGCGGCTGCCGCGCGGCGCCCGGCTGTGGGGGCACATGGCGGTCGCCGCGTTCCTGCTGAACGCCCTGCCGTTCTCCCTCTTCGCCTACTCCGAGCTGACGATCCCGTCCACGCTGGCCGGTATCTGCAACGCCACGTCCCCCCTGTGGGGCATGGTCCTGTCTCTGGTCGCGCTGTCCGAGGACCGGCCCACCCGGGTCCGGGTCGCCGGCCTGATGCTCGGCTTCCTGGGCGTGCTCACGGTCCTCGGGGTCTGGCAGGGCTTCCAGGGCCTGGACGCCGCGGGCACGGCGACGGCCCTGCTGGCCTCGCTGAGCTACCCGGTCGGCTGGATCTACGTCCGCCGGACTCTGGCCGGCACGGGGAACTCGCATCTGTCGATGACCGGCGGACAGCTGCTGCTGGCCACGGCACAACTGGCCGTGGTGACACCTGTGTTCACCGGTGTTCCCGAGCACCTCTCGTTCGTCGCGCTGCTGGCCGTCGCCGCGCTGGGCGCGCTGGGCACGGGGCTCGCGGTACTCCTCCAGTACGGGCTGGTCGCCGAGGTCGGACCCACCACCGCCCAGATGGTCACGTACTTCATTCCCGTCATCGCCACGGCCGCGGGCGTGGCGATCCTCGGGGAGTCGCTGCACTGGACCACGCCCGTGGGCGCGGTGATCGTCATCGCGGGGGCCGCGCTCACCCAGTTCAGGCGGAAGGGGGCCTGAGGGGCGGCTGAGGGGCGGCTGAGGGGGGCCTGAGGAGGCCGGCCGTGGACCCGAGTAGGGCCCGACGAGGACCCGAGTAGGGCCTGATCAGGGCTTGGGGACAGGGGACGCGCGGGGTCGGGGCGTGGGGGGTGCGCGGGCGGTGCGTGGTCGGCGGGTGGCCGGTGCGTGGTTGCTTGTCCGCGCGGCTCCCCGCACCCCCTCGGCGGTCCCCTATCCGTAGACCCGCGCCGGGCTCGGCCGTACCGCCGCCGCCACCGCGTCGGCCAGCGGGACGATGTCCCGCGCCGTGAGCGTGGAGACCGTGACGCGGATGCCCTGCGGGGAGGCGAGGCGGAAATGGGCCCCCGGGGCGACCGCCCAGCCTCCTTGCACCAGACGGGCCACCGCGCCCGTCTCGTCGGGTACCGGCACCCAGACGTTCATGCCGCTGCGGCCGTGGGCGGTGACCCCGCGCCCCGCCAGCGCCTCGATCAGGGCGTCCCTGCGGGCGCCGTAGGACCGCGCCACCGCCGACCGGTCCACCGCGCCGGCCGTCCACAGGTGCGCCACGGCCCGCTGCAGGAGCAGGCTCACCCAGCCGGGGCCCAGGCGCTGGCGGCCCCGGACCCGGTCGACGGTGAGGGGGTCGCCGGCCAGGACCGCGAGGCGCAGGTCGGGGCCGTAGGTCTTGGCGGCGGAGCGGACGAAGGCCCAGTGGCGGGTGACGCCCGCGAGCGGGTGCAGCGGCAGGTCGACGATGCCGTGACCGTGGTCGTCCTCGATCAGCAGGGTCCCCGGGTGGTCCCGCAGCACCGCGCGCAGGGCACGCGCGCGTGGGGCGCTCACCGAGGCGCCGGTCGGGTTCTGGGCGCGGGCGGTGACGATCAGGGCCCGGGCCCCGGCCTCCAGGGCGCGGCGCAGGTCGTCCGCGCGGGGACCGTCGTCGTCCACGCCGACGGGGGCCAGGTGCAGGCCCAGGGCGGGGACGAGGTCCAGCACGCTCCCCCAGCCGGGGTCCTCGACGGCGACCGTGTCGCCGGGTCTGAGGTGCGCGCTGAGCACGCGTTCGACGGCGTCGAGGGCCCCGGAGGTCACGCTCAGCGGACCTGCGGGAACGCCGTCGGCGTCCAGCTCGGCGCGGGCGATACGGACCAGGTCCGCGTCGACGGGATCGTCGCCGTAGAGGACGGGCAGGCGGTCGGCCGCCTCGGCCGCCGCGGCCAGTGCCGGGGCCAGGCGGGGCAGCAGGGCCGGGTCCGGGTTGCCGGTGGAGAGGTCACGGCCCCCCGGGGGCACCTCCACCCTCAGTTGTCTGCGGCCGGTGGTGGCCGGCTTGGGGCGGACGCGGCTGCCCCGGCGGCCGGCCGTCTCGATCACCCCGCGTTCGCGCAGGGTGCGGTAGGCGGCGGCGACCGTGTTCGGGTTCACGCCCAGCCGGGCGGCCAACTCCCGCATGGGCGGGAGGGACTGGCCCGGCTCCAGCTCCCCGGCACCGACAGCCTCCTCGATGTCCGCCGCGATCTCGGCTGCGCCACGCCCGGTGATCCGATATTCTCCTAGCACAAAGAGGATTATGCACTAGTGCAAAACAGTTCTCAAACCCGGACCACCATGGAGGGCCACGTCATGCAGGGCACGACCGAGGAAACACGGGCTGCCGCCTACACCCCGACCGACCGGACCGTGCCCACGCGCTCCGCGGAGCGGGCCTCGTACGACCAGGAGCTGGTGCACGCGATATTGGACGAGGGATACGTCTGCCACCTCGGCTTCGTCCGGGACGGCGCCCCGGTGGTGCTGCCGACGCTGTACGGCCGGGTGGGCGAGCGGCTCTACATCCACGGCTCCACCGGTTCGCGCCCGCTGCGGATGACGGGCGAGGCCGACCCCGGCCTGCCGGTGTGCGTGACGGTCACCCACGTCGACGGGCTGGTGCTGGCCCGCTCCGCCTTCCACCACTCGATCAACTACCGCTCGGTCGTGGTGCACGGTGTCGCGCACGAGGTCACCGACCCCGAGGAGCGGCGGCTGGCCCTGGACGCGCTGGTCGACCACGTCGTGCCGGGGCGGGCCGGCGACTCCCGGCCCGCGAACAAGAAGGAGCTGGCCGCCACCGCGGTCATCCGCCTGGATCTGGAGGAGGTCTCGGCCAAGGTCCGCACGGGCGGCGCCAACGACGAGCCGGCCGACCTCTCCCTGCCGCACTGGGCCGGGGTCGTCCCGCTCCGCAAGGGCTACGACGCCCCGGTCGCCAACGCCGACCTGGCAGCCGGCATCGAGCTGCCGGACTACCTGGCGGCGCGGTAGGGGCCGCCGGTCACCGGGGCTGCGCGCCGAGCCGGCCGACCGCCGGTGACACCGGGACCGGCTCCGGCACCGACTCAGCCTTGAACGGACAGCGGAGAGGCTCCGGCGTGAGCGGACGGCGAGCTCCGGCTCCGGCGGACGGTGATCGTGGACGTGGTGACGGGGACCGGACGACCGCGGCTCTCGCCCAGTACCGCGCGAGTGAGGGCCGTGGCCACGGCGCTCCGACGCCGACGTCGGCAGCGGCCGGGCCGGGCCGGGCGGTTGTCCGAAAGGTTCCCCTCAGGCGGCCGGAGCCCGGAGGGCGAGTGCCTGTGACGGAACGGCCCGCACGTCAAGCGGCGGTGCCACGGGCGGACAGATCCCGTTCCGCGCCGCCCGAGGCGACCGGCTCCGGCTCCGGCTCCGGCTCCGGCTCCGCGGAGTTTTCGGCGGGGGCCGAGGACTGGGCGATGAACGCGCCGATCAGGACGACCGCACCGCCGGCGACCTGGGGCGCGGACAGGTGCTCGCCGAGCAGCACCCAGGCCAGCACGGTCGCGATGACCGCCTCCAGGCAGGCGACGACCCCGGCGACCTGCGGCGACAGCCGGCGCACGGACAGCACGCCGGTGATGTAGGCGATCACCGTGGCGACCAGCACCACCCAGGCGAGCAGGGCGGCGGCCGGTACGGGGGTGCCGTTCAGGTCCGCGGAGCCCGCCAGCACCGACCAGTCCATGCTCCAGGGACGGGCCACGGCCGTCAGCACGGCGGCGCCGACGAGCAGCCCGTAGGCGATGACGCCCAGCGGGTCCGGCGCCGTCTCGCCCGCGTCGCTGCCCTGGTCGGCGAGGACGAAGTAGCCGACCTGGCAGCAGGCGGCGCCGAGGGCGAGCACCAGGCCCAGCGCGTCGAAGCTCAGCCCCGACCAGACCTCCACCACACAGGCGAGGCCGCCCGCGGCGAGGATCACACCGAGCGCGGCGGCACGCGTGACGGGCCGCCGCTGCACGAAGCGCACCCAGCCCAGCACCAGCGCGGGCGCCAGATACTCGATGAGCAGGGCCACACCGACCGGGATCCGGGAGAGGGCGGCGAAGTAGCACGCCTGGACACCGGCGACGGCGAGCAGCCCGAACCCGGCGAGCAGCGCGGGCCGGCGGCGCGGCAGGGCCCGGTGCCGTACGGCGAGCGGCAGCATCACCAGGGCGGCGCCCGCCACCCTCAGCCACACCACGTGCAGCGGGTCGAGTCCCGCCTCGATCAGCGGCTTGGCGGCCACACCGGACCCGCCGAAGGCCAGCGCCGAGGCGAGCGCGAGGCCGAGCCCGGCACCCTTGCCGGGATTGTCCTGACTGCTCACAGACGTATGCACCGGCACATGATGACAGGCGTCGACAGGAGCGTCACCCCTGTTGACACCTGTCTCAGCTGGTGGACGGTCCGGCCGTCAGCGGACCGCCTCCCCCTCGGCGGCGCACTCGCCGCCCGCCTCGATCCGGGCGGCCAGCTCGCGGGCCGGGACGCCGGCGTGCTCCAGGACCTCGACGGCCCGCGACCGCGGGTCGGCGGCGAGCGCCGCGAGCAGGTCGGTGCCGGTGACACGGGAGGAGCCCCGGCGCCGGGCGCGGGCAGCCGCGTCCGCGAGGGCCGCGGACGCGGCGGGAGACCAGCCGCCGACGTCCCTGGCGCCCGGGTCGCGACCGGTGGCGGAAGAGGGAGACGCCGAGGGGGACCCGTCCGCGGCGACCGCGGCCGGCTGCTCGGCGGCGGCCGGGCCGGCAGCCGGGGGGATCACGCCGGAGTCCTCCACGCTGCCCTGCCAGCGCAGTCCGTAGCCGATGCTGCGCTGCACCAGGTAGCCGAGGAGCCGGGCGAGCCGCCGGGGCTCGCCCATGGCCGCGCGGACCTCGGGGTCGTGTTCCAGCAGGGCGTGGAGCAGATGGGCGGTGTCGGTCTGCCGGTCCCGGTCCCGGACGGCCCTGCGGCGGGCAGCGGCGACCACCGCCGCCGGCTCGGCACCGAGCCCGGCAGCGCCGTCCTCGCGCGAAACCGCTGCGTCATGGGCGGTCGGGTGAGCTGTACGGGGTTGCACATCCCTAGCTCATCAGCCTCGACGTGCCCAGGCATCCACGAGGGGAACCATTTGCGCGTCCCACGCCGAGTGGACGTCGCCGGCCTGGATCTCATCCTTGCGGAGGAGATCCGGCCGATCCCGCGCAAGAGGCGCGCGCCGCCTTGCCCTGCGCCCGGGGAGCAACCGCGGCGCGCCGGCGCACGTCCCACAGCACCATGGGAAGCACGCGCGGGTGCTGGCTTGTGGCGCTGCCGGCGGTCGACGGCAAGCAGTACGTGTACCGGGTCCACGCCCCGGAGGACGTGAGCTACGGCGCGTGGGCCGTGCCTGACGGCCGCGCAACCGGTCTGACGGTTCATCAGTATTGAATGTTCGCGCCCCTGCGGCTACGTTCCGCGACACCGTAGCCCGATACGCCGACCCGAAGGGGTGGTCGCATGGCCGAAGTCAGCGCGGAGGCACGCATCCAGGCGCCGGCCGAGAAGGTGTGGGCCCAGCTCACCGACTGGCCGTCGTACGGGGCGTGGAACACGACCCACACCAGCTTCCCCGAAGGCGGCCCCGAGACCCTGGCCGTGGGCGGGACGTTCCAGGAGAACATGAAGCTGATGGGCTTCCCGGCGGAGGTCGACTGGACCGTCGAAGAGCTGGAACCGGCGCGGGTGTTCGCCATCCGCGGCAAGGGCCCGATGGCGGTGACCGTCGTCACCCGCTACACACTGATCCCCGACGGGCAGGCCACCACGGTCCGCATCGACGGCGAGTTCACCGGCGCCGCGGTGTCGCTGATGGCGGGCAAGCTCAGGGACTCGGCGACGGCCGCCCTGAACGAGTCGCTGCGCAAGCTCGGCGGCCTGGTGACCTGATCCGGGACACGCAGGCGCCCCGCACGGATACCGCACGGGGCGCCCGGCACCGCCGGACGAGCCTCAGTGTTCGTCGGCGAGGATGAGGTACAGCTTCTTGCGGGCGTCGTTGATGACGGCCAGCGCCTTCTCGCGCTGCTCCTTGCTGCCGGTCTTCCAGACCTGGCCGAATGCCTCCATCAGCCCGAAGCCGGCCTGGCGGATCTCGGTGAGGGCCTCCCAGTCGACTCCTCGCGAGGCCTCCTCCCAGGGGGCGTCCGCCCCCTCCTCGGCGGCGGCACGTCCGCTCTCGGTCAGGGCGAACAGCTTCTTGCCGCCTTCGGTCTCGCTGACGATCAGCCCCTCGTCCTCCAGCAGTTGGAGGGTGGGGTAGACCGAGCCGGGGCTGGGCTTCCAGGCGCCGCCGCTGCGTTCGGCGATCTCCTGGATCATCTCGTAGCCGTGCATGGGCCGGTCCTTGAGCAGGGCCAGGATCGAGGCGCGCACGTCACCGCGCCGCGCCCGCCCCCGGGGACCACCCCGCCCTCGCGGCCCCCAGGGGCCCGGTCCGAAACCGGGTCCGCCGGGGCCGCCGAAGCCGGGGCCGCCCGGCCCGAACGGACCGAAGGCGGCCCGCCCGCCCTCGAAGCCGCCCATGCCCCGGCGGCCGGGGCCCTCGTGCCGATGTCCACGCCCGAATCCGTGGGTGCGCATCGCGATCACTCCATTCCATCGTCGATCTCTCACTATGTATCGCGTATCGCTCGCGATGCTTCAACGATATATCGGTTCACTGGAGCCTGACAACCCCCGGCCGGCCGCGAACACCTAGGCTGGCGCGATGACTGATGAGCGGGATTCGGTGCGGCCGTCGGGAGTGTGGGCCACGGCGGTGGGGGTGGCCCGGGTGCGGGCGCTGGAGACCGAGCGGGAGAACGCGCTCTTCCGCGACCCACTGGCACAGGCCTTCGCCGCCGCCGGCGGCCTGTGGCCCTCCTCGCCGCCGCCCGATGACGAGGCCGCGCGCCG
>NZ_JBEZBT010000017.1:0-137634 GCF_040647235.1 Streptomyces sp. NPDC042638 | reverse complement strand
GCCCACCGCGAGCATGCCGAACTCCGGCATCGCGGTGACCACGAGCGGGATTCCACCGGCCCGCGGTGCCCCGCGACCCCCTTGCCTGTCGCCTTCGAGCGCTACGCGTCGCCGCCCGCCGGCCCCGGGTCCGCCGCCGAGACGTCCAGCAGCCGGTACCGGTCGATGGCCTGCTTCAGCACGGACCGGTCCACCTTGCCCTCGCGCGCCAGCTCGGTCAGCACCGCCACCACGATCGACTCGGCGTCGATGTGGAAGAAGCGGCGGGCCGCGCCCCGGGTGTCCGCGAAGCCGAAGCCGTCCGCGCCGAGCGACTGGTACGTTCCCGGCACCCACCGCGCGATCTGGTCGGGAACCGAACGCATCCAGTCGGACACGGCCACGAACGGCCCCTCGGCCCCGCCGAGCTTGCGGGTCACGAACGGCACCCGCTGCTCCTCCTCCGGATGCAGCAGGTTGTGCTCCTCGCACTCCACGGCCTCGCGGCGCAGTTCGTTCCAGGAGGTCGCGGACCACACGTCCGCCCTGACGTTCCACTCCTCGCCGAGGATCCGCTGCGCCTGAAGCGCCCACGGGACCGCCACGCCCGACGCCATGATCTGTGCCGGGATCGAGCCGTCCGTGCCCTCGCCGATCTTGTGGACACCCTTGACGATGCCCTCCACGTCCACGTTCGCCGGCTCGGCCGGGTGCTGGATGGGCTCGTTGTAGACGGTGAGGTAGTAGAAGACGTCCTCGCCGTGCGGGTGCTCGGGCGAGCTGCCGTACATGCGGCGCAGGCCGTCCTGGACGATGTGCGCGATCTCGTAGGCGTACGCCGGGTCGTACGCGACGCACGCCGGGTTGGTCGACGCCAGCAGCTGGGAGTGGCCGTCCGCGTGCTGCAGCCCCTCACCGGTCAGGGTCGTACGACCGGCGGTCGCGCCCAGGACGAAACCGCGCGCCAGCTGGTCGGCCATCTGCCAGAACTGGTCGCCGGTGCGCTGGAAACCGAACATCGAGTAGAAGACGTACACCGGGATCAGCGGCTCGCCGTGCGTGGCGTACGCCGACCCCGCCGCGATCAGCGAGGCCGTGCAGCCCGCCTCGGAGATGCCGTCGTGCAGCATCTGGCCGGTCGGCGACTCCTTGTAGGCGAGCAGCAGCTCGCGGTCCACCGACTCGTACTGCTGGCCGAGCGGGTTGTAGATCTTCGCGCTCGGGAAGAAGGAGTCCATGCCGAACGTGCGGTACTCGTCCGGCGCGATCAGCACGAACCGCTTGCCGATCTCCTTGTCCCGCATGAGGTCCTTGAGGAGACGCACAAAGGCCATCGTCGTCGCGATGGACTGCTGGCCGGTGCCCTTCTTCACGGTCGCGTACGCCTTGTCGTCCGGCAGGGCGAGCGGCTCGGAGCGGACGACACGCGTCGGGACGTAGCCGCCGAGTCCCTTGCGGCGGTCGTGCATGTACTGGATCTCCGCCGAGTCCCGGCCCGGGTGGTAGTACGGCGGCAGGCCGGACTCCAGCTCCTTGTCGGAGATCGGCAGGTGCAGGCGGTCCCGGAAGCGCTTGAGGTCGTCGACCGTCAGCTTCTTCATCTGGTGCGTGGCGTTGCGGCCCTCGAAGTTCGGGCCCAGCGTCCAGCCCTTGACCGTCTTGGCCAGGATGACCGTCGGCTGGCCCTTGTGCTCCTTGGCCGCCTTGAACGCCGCGTAGATCTTGCGGTGGTCGTGGCCGCCGCGGCCCAGGTGCAGGATCTGGTCGTCGGTCATGTTCTCGACCATCGCGCGCAGGCGGTGGTCGTCGCCGAAGAAGTGCCGCCGGATGTAGTCGCCGGACTCGGTGGCGTAGGTCTGGAACTGGCCGTCCGGGGTCGTGTTCATCTTGTTGACGAGGACGCCGTCCCGGTCCTGCGCGAGCAGCGGGTCCCAGGTGCGGTCCCAGATCAGCTTGATCACGTTCCAGCCGGCGCCCCGGAAGACCGACTCCAGTTCCTGGATGACCTTGCCGTTGCCGCGCACCGGGCCGTCCAGCCGCTGGAGGTTGCAGTTGACCACGAAGGTCAGGTTGTCCAGGCCCTCGCGGGCGGCCAGCGTGAGCTGGCCGAGCGACTCGGGCTCGTCCATCTCGCCGTCGCCGAGGAACGCCCACACGTGCGACCTGGAGGTGTCGGCGATACCGCGTGCCTCCATGTAGCGGTTCATCCGCGCCTGGTAGATCGCGCCCAGCGGGCCGAGGCCCATGGAGACCGTCGGGAACTCCCAGAAGTCCGGCATCGAGCGCGGGTGCGGGTAGCTGGACAGGCCGTCCGGGTACTTCGACTTCTCCTGGCGGAAGCCGTCCAGCTGGTTCTCGGTGAGGCGGTCGAGCAGGTACGCGCGCGCGTAGATACCGGGGGAGGCGTGGCCCTGGAAGAAGACCTGGTCGCCGCCGTCGCCCTCGTCCTTGCCGCGGAAGAAGTGGTTGAAGCCGACGTCGTACAGTGAGGCGGAGGAGGCGAAGGTGGCGATGTGGCCGCCGACGCCGATGCCCGGGCGCTGGGCACGTGAGACCATGACCGCGGCGTTCCAGCGGGTGGCGTTCAGGATCCGGCGCTCGATCTCCTCGTTCCCCGGGAAGAACGGCTCGCTCTTGGTGGGGATCGTGTTCACGTAGTCCGTGCTGCGCATCTCGGGCACGGCCACGCGCCTCTCGCGGGCCCGCTCGATCAGACGCAGCATGAGATAGCGGGCGCGTTCCCGGCCGCGCTCGTCGACGGCGGCGTCCAGGGAGTCGAGCCACTCCTGGGTCTCTTCGGGATCGAAGTCAGGAACCTGACTCGGAAGGCCGCCAATGATGATCGGATTGCGATCGGATCCGGAAGCCACGCTGTTCCTTACCTGTCAGAGGGCCAATTTTTTTGCACCTGCCTACACCGTTCCCCATCGTGTACCTAGGGAAGGCGTACGTCATCTCCACTCTCGTCCCCACCGGTGCCCCACCGGTCAAAACGCAACGATACGCCCGGGGTGTGACGTGCATGGCAAAGTTGTTCGAGCGACGTAACCCTGGATGATTCCGAACCGCGCAAACCGGGCACATCGGTGTGATGTGAGCCGCGGGAAAGCACGATACGGTGCCAGGAGTTGCGGCGACACGGCCGGGATCGTCACCGTTTCGGCGGTCCCGACGGCCGGGTACTTGCGCGATCCGCCCCGCCCGTGTGGACTACGGCCAATGCTTCGCGCACGCGCGTGGCTGAGATATTCACCAAGACATGATCAGGAGGCACCCCGTGAGCGCGACCGCGGACCACGCGGAGGAGCGGACGAACCCTGCCGGCAGGCTGGGGTTCCAGCCCGGGCAGGTGGTCCAGGAGATCGGCTACGACGACGACGTCGATCAGGAGCTCCGCGAGGCCATCGAGGAAGCCATCGAGGGCGACCTCATGGACGAGGACTACGACGACGTGGCCGACGCCGTTGTGCTGTGGTTCCGTGACGACGACGGCGACCTGACGGATGCGCTGGTGGATGCCACCACGTACATCGAAGAGGGTGGCGCGATCCTGCTCCTGACGCCGAAGACCGGCCGTTCGGGGTATGTGGAGCCGAGCGACATCCAGGAAGCCGTCTCGACGGCCGGCCTGACGGCCTCGAAGAGCGTCAGTGTGGGCAAGGACTGGAGCGGCAGTCGGCTGGCGACGCCGAAGGCGGCCAAGTCCAAGAGGTGACCGTGCGGCCGCGGTGACCGTCGCCGGGGGCCGCGCCCCCGGGATCCCCGAACGGCCCACATCCTCGAACGCCGGACGGGCTGAGAACCTCAGCCCGTCCGGAAGTCCCGGTGATCGCTGCGTAGGGTGGAACCGAGCGCTGTGCTGCGCGCTCACCCGAACAGCCCACCGAAGGGATGCACGACGATGGCGATCCAGGTCGGCGACAAAGCGCCCGACTTCGAGCTCAGGGACAACCACGGCCGGACCGTGAAGCTCTCGGACTTCCACGGCGACAAGAACGTGGTCCTGCTCTTCTACCCCTTCGCCTTCACCGGCGTATGCACCGGCGAGCTGTGCGAGCTGCGTGACAACCTGCCGAGGTTCGCCGACCGCGACACCCAGCTGCTCGCGGTGTCCAACGACTCCATCCACACCCTGCGCGTCTTCGCCGAGCAGGAGGGCCTGGAGTACCCGCTGCTCAGCGACTTCTGGCCGCACGGCAACGTCTCGCGCGCGTACGGCGTCTTCGACGAGGACAAAGGGTGCGCCGTCCGGGGCACCTTCATCATCGACAAGGAGGGCGTCGTGCGGTGGACCGTGGTCAACGGCCTGCCGGACGCCCGTGACCTCGACGACTACGTGAAGGCGCTCGACACCCTGTGAGCCGGCCGCGGGCCGACACCTGAGATTCGTCGGGTCCATGGTCTGCGGGGGTGCGGGAACCCGTCACTAGGATCGGCACGTTGATCCCATATCCGAAGCACGACGGGGCTCCACGGCCCCGGAACACCACATGGAGGACCCGTGGGAGTCAGCCTCAGCAAGGGCGGCAACGTATCGCTGACGAAGGAGGCCCCGGGCCTGACCGCGGTCATCGTCGGTCTGGGGTGGGACGTGCGCACCACGACCGGCACGGACTTCGACCTCGACGCCAGCGCGCTGCTGCTGAACAACGCCGGCAAGGTCATCAGCGACCAGCACTTCGTCTTCTTCAACAACCTCAAGAGCCCCGACGGCTCGGTCGAGCACACCGGTGACAACATCACCGGTGAGGGCGAGGGCGACGACGAACAGATCAAGGTCAATCTGGCCGGCGTCCCGGCCGACGTCGACAAGATCGTGTTCCCGGTGTCCATCTACGACGCCGAGAACCGCCAGCAGTCCTTCGGCCAGGTCCGCAACGCCTTCATCCGCGTCGTGAACCAGGCCGGCGAGCAGGAGATCGCCCGCTACGACCTGAGCGAGGACGCCTCCACCGAGACCGCGATGGTCTTCGGCGAGCTGTACCGCAACGGCGCGGAGTGGAAGTTCCGCGCCATCGGCCAGGGCTACGCCTCCGGGCTGCGCGGTATCGCGCAGGACTTCGGCGTCAACGTCTGACGCGGAACAGCCCCCGAGTCCGGCGCCGCACCGTTTAGGGGCGGCGCCGGCCGTGCAGGACAACCAGGGAAGCATCACCAGGGGAGGACCAGGACCATGGGCGTCACACTCGCCAAGGGGGGCAACGTCTCCCTCTCCAAGGCCGCACCGAACCTCACCAACGTCATGATCGGACTCGGCTGGGACGCCCGCTCCACCACCGGCGCCCCCTTCGACCTGGACGCCAGCGCGCTGCTGTGCGGCGCCGGGAACCGGGTGATGGGCGACGAGTGGTTCGTGTTCTACAACCAGCTCAAGAGCCCTGACGGCTCGGTCGAGCACACCGGTGACAACCTCACCGGTGAGGGCGAGGGCGACGACGAATCGATCCTGGTGGACCTCGCCAAGGTCCCGCCGCAGTGCGAGAAGGTCATCTTCCCGGTCTCGATCCACGCGGCGGACGAGCGCGGCCAGACCTTCGGCCAGGTCTCCAACGCCTTCATCCGTGTCGTCAACCAGGCCGACGGCCAGGAGCTGGCGCGCTACGACCTCAGCGAGGACGCTTCCACCGAGACGGCGATGATCTTCGGCGAGCTGTACCGGTACCAGGGCGAATGGAAGTTCCGGGCCGTGGGACAGGGGTACGCGTCGGGGCTCCGGGGCATCGCTCTAGACTTCGGAGTCAACGTTTCGTAAAGCCGGGGACGGCGCGGGGGAGACCCTCCCCCAGACTTCGTCTGGGGGCGCCCCCACACAACGATGGGGTAGCCAGTGCTTCTGAAAACCTTCGGCTGGTCGTTCGCGATCACCGCGCTCGGTCTGGTCGCGGCGGTGTTCTACGGGGGGTGGACCGCCTTCGGCATCGTGGCGATCCTGGCCGTCCTGGAGATCTCGCTGTCCTTCGACAACGCGGTGGTCAACGCCGGAATCCTGAAGAAGATGAGTGCCTTCTGGCAGAAGATCTTCCTCACGGTGGGCGTCCTCATCGCCGTCTTCGGCATGCGGCTGGTCTTCCCCGTCGTCATCGTCGCGATCAGCGCGAAGATGGGCCCGGTCGAGGCCGTCGACCTCGCGCTCAACAACAAGGACCGCTACCAGCAGCTGGTCACCGACGCGCACCCGGCGATCGCCGCCTTCGGTGGCATGTTCCTGCTGATGATCTTCCTCGACTTCATCTTCGAGGACCGGGACATCCAGTGGCTGCGCTGGATCGAGCGGCCCCTGGCCAAGCTCGGCAAGGTCGACATGCTGTCGGTCTGCATCGCCCTGATCGTCCTGCTGATCACCTCCTTCACCTTCGCCACCCACGCCCACCAGCACGGCGGCGCCCATGTCGACAAGGCCCAGACGGTCCTGATCGCCGGTATCGCCGGCCTGATCACCTACATGGTCGTCGGCGGCCTCTCCGGCTACTTCGAGGACAAGCTGGAGGAAGAGGAGGAGCGCGAGCACGAGGAGGAGGAACAGGCCGCCCGCTCCGGCAAGCAGAAGCCGGCGATCGTCCTGGCCGGCCAGGCCGCGTTCTTCATGTTCCTCTACCTGGAGGTCCTGGACGCCTCCTTCTCCTTCGACGGTGTGATCGGCGCCTTCGCCATCACCAACGACATCGTCCTGATGGCCCTCGGCCTGGGCATCGGCGCGATGTACGTCCGGTCGCTCACCGTGTACCTGGTCCGCCAGGGCACGCTCGACGACTACGTCTACCTGGAGCACGGCGCCCACTACGCCATCGGCGCCCTCGCCGTGATCCTCATGGTCACCATCCAGCACGAGATCAACGAGGTCATCACCGGTCTCGTCGGTGTCGTCCTGATCGCCTGGTCCTTCTTCTCCTCCGTCCGCCGCAACCGCGCGCTGGCCGCGGCGGAGGGCACCGACGAGAAGGCCGAGGTCTCCTCCGGGGTGTGACACCCCGGCCGGTGAGGAACGCTCTGAGCGGGGCGGCCGACGCGGTCGGCCGCCCCGCCGGCGTCACAACAGGTACCTGGGGGCGGGAATGGGTTTCTTCGACGGTCTGCTGGGCGGGCGCGCCGCCGACTTCGACTCGGGCAACGCGTCGACCAACGCCATCGAACTGACCAGGCGGCACCAGACGGTGTCCCTCACCAAGCAGGACGCGGCCAGCGGTCATCTGCGCGTCAACCTCGCCTGGCGGATGCGGACCTCCGACTTCGACAGCCAGCGCACCAGCCTCCTGCGCCACCCCTTCAGGGCCCTGAAGCCGCCGGAGGTCCTCGGTCACGGGCAGAGCATGGTCAACGTCGACCTGGACCTCGGCTGTCTGTACGAGCTGGCCGACGGCACGAAGGGGGTCGTACAGCCGCTCGGCGGCTACCTGGGGGACGTCAACGCGCCGCCGTACATCAAGCTCAGCGGCGACGACCGGTTCGGCTCGGCGTCGGGCGAGACGATGTACGTCAATCTCGACCACCGGGACGCCCTCAAGCGGATGCTGGTCTTCGTCTACATCTACGACCAGACCCCCGCCTTCGACCGTACCCACGCCGTCGTCACCCTCTACCCGAGCAACGGTCCCCGCATCGAGATAGGCCTGGACGAGCGCCACCCCCAGGCCCGCTCCTGTGCCGTGGTCATGATCGAGAACGTCAGGGACGAACTGATCGTCCGCCGCGAGGTGAAGTTCGTCTACGGCTTCCAGGGCGAACTGGACCGCCTGTACGGCTGGGGCCTGCAGTGGGGCAGGGGCTACAAGACGGTGGACAGGTGAGCGGCGGGTGAGTCCCCCCGGCCGCCCCCGGCGGAACTACCGCCCGATGAACTGCGGCCCCTGCGGCGGCAGCCGGAAGTCCGGATCCGCTCCCACGCCCACCGGCACCGGCTGGGACGGGGGGTAGCCGTACGCCGGCTGCGGATACCCGTAGGCCGGCTGCGACGACGTCGACTGCGGGTACCCGTACGCGGGCTGCTGCCCCGGCAGCGCGGACGTCGGCTGCTCCGGGGGCAGCGGCTGTGACGCGGTCTCGCCCGGCGCCCGGTCCTCCGCCGCCTCCGACTCGTCCACCGAGATGCCGAAGTCCGTGGCGAGCCCCTTCAAGCCGTTGGAGTAGCCCTCGCCCAGCGCCCGGAACTTCCAGCCCTCCCCGCGCCGGTACAGCTCACCGCAGATCATCGCCGTCTCCGCGCCGGTCTCCGGCTTGATGTCGAACCGGGCCAGCGGCTCCCCGTCGGCGGCCGCCGCGTCGTACAGCAGGATGCACAGCGCCGGCACCTGCTCGAAGGCGACCCCGTCCGCGGAGGCGACCACCAGGATCCGGCCGACGTCCGGCTCGACACCGGCGAGGTCTGACTGGATCGTGTCGGTCAGCCCCTCGGCGACCCGCTTCTTGCCGAGCCGCCACACCTTCCCGGAGGGGTGCCGGGGCTGGTTGTAGAAGACGAAGTCCTCGTCGGAGCGCACACGGCCGTCGGGGCCCAGCAGCAGCGCCGACACATCCACGTCCGGGACCTCCTGCCCGGGCGCCCAGCGCAGCACGGCGCGCACCGTGGCGGCCTCCAGCGGGACGTTCGACCCCTTCAGCATCGCGTGCGTCATGCGGTCATCCTGCCTTCTCGGTCCTGGTCACGACAATGCGGGGGGCTATGCCGCCGACATGGGCGGGTTACCGGAAATTCATGCCCTGCGGGAACCCCAGACACCGCTCTCTACGTACTATTACCGGCCACCCTTTACCGAACCCAGAGGCTCGGCTCGCACCACTGAGGGAGTCCTATGCGTCATTTCGGGCACATCGCCCCCGAGGTACGGCAGCGCCTCTTCCACCGGGAGCCGTGCGCGTTCACCGCCGACTCCCCGGCCCGGCTGCTCTCCGCGGCCCTGGGCGCCACGCTCTACAGCCCGGCCACCCGGCCGCGGCTCGCCGACGACATCGTCAAGCAGGCCGGCAACGGCGTGGTCTCGATGGTGCTGTGCCTGGAGGACTCGATCGACGACGCGGACGTCCCGGCGGGCGAGGACAACCTCGTCCGGCAGTTCGCGGACCTCGCCGCCCGGCCCGGCCTGGAGCCGCCCCTGCTGTTCGTCCGGGTCCGCACCCCCGAGCAGATCCCGGACCTGGTCCGCCGCCTCGGCCCGGCCGTGCGCCTGCTGTCCGGGTTCGTGCTGCCCAAGTTCACCGAGGAGCGCGGCGTCCCCTTCCTGGAGGCCCTGACCGCGGCCGAGCGCGCCGGCGGCCGGCGGCTCTTCGCCATGCCCGTCCTGGAGTCCCCCGAGCTGCTCTACCGGGAGTCGCGCGTGGACACCCTGGAGGGGGTCTCCCGTGCGGTCGGCAAGTACCGCGACCGGGTGCTGGCCCTCCGCCTCGGCGTCACCGACTTCTGCTCCTCCTACGGCCTGCGCCGCGCCCCCGACATGACCGCCTACGACGTCCAGATCGTCGCCTCCGTGATCGCCGACGTCGTGAACATGCTCGCCCGCGCCGACGGCACCGGCTTCACCGTCACCGGCCCGGTCTGGGAGTACTTCCGCGCCCCCGAACGCATGTTCAAACCGCAGCTCCGGCAGAGCCCCTTCCTGGAGGTGCAGGCCGTGGAACTGCGCCAGAGACTCATCGAGCACGCCATGGACGGACTGCTCCGGGAGATCTCCCTCGACCAGGCCAACGGCCTGCTCGGCAAGACCTGCATCCACCCCTCCCACGTCCTGCCCGTGCACGCGCTCTCCGTGGTCAGCCACGAGGAGTTCAGCGACGCGCAGGACATCCTGCGGCCGGAACGCGGCGGCGGGGGTGTACTCCGGTCGGCCTACACGAACAAGATGAACGAGGTGAAGCCGCACCGCGCATGGGCCGAGCGGACCCTGCTGCGGGCCGAGGTGTTCGGCGTCGCCAACGAGGACGTCGGCTTCGTGGAGCTGCTCGCCGCCGGAATACCCGGCTGAACCTTTCGCCACCTCTCCAAGGAACGCATGAAGAACGCAGTGAACGACGAGGTCTGGTCCGGCAGCTGGGTCGCCGAGCGGCTCGGGGTCGCACTCGTGGGCGACGACGGGCTGCCGGCCCTGCTGGGGCTCGCGCTGCGCCGCAACCCCAAGCGGGCCCACCTGCTGGTCTCGAACGTCCTCGGCAAGCACGTCCCCCAGTCGCCGTCCGTCGTCTACGACCACGGCCTGCGCCTCGGCCGTCGCGTCCGTGACCTGCTCGGTGAGGAGGAGGCGGCCACCGCGGTCGTCCTCGGCTACGCGGAGACCGCGACCGGACTGGGCCACGCGGTCGCCGACGGCCTGGGCCGTACGCCGTACCTGCACTCCACGCGGCGGCCGGTGCCCGGGGTCGCCCCCGCGGGCGGGTTCGAGGAGTCGCACTCCCACGCCACCTCGCATCTGCTGCTGCCGGAGGACCCCGCCCTGCTGGCCGGCGAGGGGCCGCTGGTCCTGGTCGACGACGAGTTCTCGACCGGCAACACGGTGCTCAACACCATCCGTGACCTGCATGAGCGCCATCCGCGGCGGCGGTACGTCGTGGTCGCCCTGGTCGACATGCGTACGCCCGGGGACCGCACCCGGCTGGAACGGTTCGCCGGGGAGATCGGAGCGCGGGTGGATCTGGTCGCCACGGCGTCCGGGACCGTACGGCTGCCGGAGGGTGTGCTGGAGAAGGGGCGCGAGCTGGTCGCCCGGTGCGAGTCCGCCGGGAGCGGGTCCCTCCCGGCCGGCGGCGCCCACGCGGCGGGGCCGCACGACGTGCCGTCCGGCGGCCCCGGGAGAGCGAACCAGCCGAGCCGTGTCGATCTCCACTGGCCCGCCGGCCTCCCCGACGGCGGCCGGCACGGCTTCACCCCCGCCCATCGCGCCCGCCTCGAAGCCGCGCTGCCCGCCATGGCCGCGCGTATCGGCGACGCCCTGCCCGCCGGGGCCCGGCGCGTCCTCGTCCTCGGCTGCGAAGAGCTGATGTACGCCCCCCTGCGCCTCGCCCACCAGCTGGAGCGGGCCACGGACGCCGAGGTGCGCTTCTCCACCACCACCCGCTCGCCCGTCCTCGCGGTCGACGACCCCGGCTACGCGATCCGCACCCGCCTGGTCTTCCCGGCCCACGACGACCCGGCCGACGGCCCCGGCGAGCGCTACGCCTACAACGTCGCCGGCGGCGGCTTCGACGCCGTCGTCGCCGTGGTGGACTCCGTCGCCGACACCCCCGCCCTGCACGCGCCCGACGGCCTGCTGGCCCGCCTGGCCGCGCACGCCCCGCACGTCCTGCTCGCGGTCGTACCGTCGTACGTCCCGCACGCTCCCGAAAGGCCGGCCATGCTGCCCGAGCCCCTCCGCGGCCCCGCATTCTCCTCGTACGCGCCGGAGGAGGTCGGCTGGCTGCTCCAGGACCTCTCCGCCGTCACGCTGGAGGCGCCGACCGAGGAGCGGGAGGAGGCCATCCAGCGCGGCGGCGCGCACTACGCCGAGTCGCTGCCGGTGGAGTACCAGCCCAGCGAGCGGTACCAGGAGCTGTTCCACGCGGCCCTGGAGGTGTCCGCGGCCCGGATCGCGCAGGCCGTCGGCGCGGTCACCGAGACGGTGATCGCCGAGCGGTCGCCCCGCCCGGTACTGGTCTCCCTCGCCCGCGCGGGCACCCCGGTCGGCGTTCTGATGCGCCGCTGGGCACAGTTCCGCCACGGGCTCGACCTGCCGCACTACGCCGTGTCGATCGTGCGCGGCCGGGGCATCGACGCCAATGCCCTGCGCTGGCTCGCCGACCGGCACGACCCCCGGGACGTCGTCTTCGTCGACGGCTGGACCGGCAAGGGCGCCATCACCCGCGAACTCGCCGGGGCGGTCGAGGAGTTCGAGGCGACGGAGGGCATCAGCGGGTTCGACCCGGAGATCGCCGTCCTCGCCGACCCCGGCTCCTGCGTGCGCACCTACGGCACCCGCGAGGACTTCCTCATCCCCTCCGCCTGCCTGAACTCGACGGTCTCCGGCCTCGTCTCGCGTACGGTCCTGCGCGCCGACCTGGTCGGTCCGCACGACTTCCACGGCGCGAAGTTCTACCGCGAACTCGCCGGCGCCGACGTCTCCGGGATCTTCCTGGACGCCGTCTCCGCCCGCTTCCCCGAGGTCGCCGACAGCGTCGGGGAGGCGGTCAAGGAGCTGCTGGCCGCCGACCGCACCCCGACCTGGGCGGGCTGGCGGGCGGTCGAGCGGATCAGCGAGGAGTACGGCATCCACGACGTGAACCTGGTCAAGCCCGGCGTCGGCGAGACCACCCGGGTGCTGCTGCGCCGGGTGCCGTGGAAGATCCTCGCCCGGGCGGGGGCCGGCGCCGACCTGGACCACGTACGGCTGCTCGCCGGGCAGCGCGGGGTGCCGGTCGAGGAGGTCGGCGACCTGCCCTACACCTGCGTCGGGCTGATCCACCCCGAGTACACCCGGGGCGCCACCGGCGCCGACGGCAGGGCGGTGAACCTCTGATGACGGTGCTGGTGGCCAGCGACCTCGACCGCACGCTCATCTACTCGGCGGCGGCCCTCGCCCTGACCATGCCCGACGCCAGGGCGCCCCGGCTGCTGTGCGTGGAGGTCCACGAGGCCAGGCCGCTCTCCTACATGACGGAGACCGCGGCCCGGCTGCTGACCGACCTCGGCGACACGGCCGTCTTCGTGCCGGCCACGACCCGCACCCGCAAGCAGTACCAGCGCATCAACCTGCCCGGTCCGCCGCCGAAGTACGCGATCTGCGCCAACGGCGGGCATCTGCTGGTCGACGGGGTCACGGACGCCGACTGGCACGGACGCGTGCAGGCACGGCTCGCCGACGAGTGCGCGCCGCTCGCGGAGATCGGCGAGCACCTGCTGCGCTCCGCCGACCCGGTGTGGGTGCGCAAGCACCGGATCGCCGAGGACCTGTTCGCCTACCTCGTGGTCGAGCGTGAGCTGCTGCCCGGGGACTGGGTGAAGGAGCTGGCGGTGTGGGCGGAGAACCGGGGCTGGACGGTGTCCTTGCAGGGCCGGAAGATCTACGCCGTCCCGAAGCCGCTCACCAAGAGCGCGGCCGTCCGCGAGCTGGCCCGCCGCACCGGCGCGGAGCTGACCCTGGCCGCCGGGGACTCGCTGCTCGACGCCGACCTGCTGCTGGCCGCGGACCGCGGCTGGCGCCCCGGCCACGGCGAGCTGGCGGACGCCGGCTGGAGCGCGCCGGAGGTCAGCGCGCTCCCGGAGCGGGGTGTGCTGGCGGGGGAGCGGATCCTCAGGGAGTTCCTGAGAGCCACCCGCACGGCCGCCCAGGGTCTTCCGTCCGCTTGGAATGATCCGAACGAGCGGTCCTAGCCGCAGCAGCCGCCTCCGCAGCACCCGCCGGCCCCGCCGCCCCGCTGGGCCGGCGCGGGGGCGTTCGACACGCCGCCCACGGCCACCGTCGACAGCAGCTTCACCGTGTCGTCGTGGCCCGCGGGGCACTCGGCGGGGGCGGCGGACTCCGCCATCGGGCGGCTGAGTTCGAACGTGTCGCCGCAGGTTCGGCAGCGATACTCGTAGCGAGGCATGTGCCCAGGTTAGCCGCAGGGGACCGGCCGGGGGCATCTCAATGTTTCATGAGTGTTGCTTTCTATCCGGCATATGTGCAGGGCATTCGAAAACGTTACTGATAATTTGTGAAGGCCGTTGCGAGGATGCTCAGCTCACCCGCGCGAGCAAGACGAGTGCGGAGGGAGACGCAGGAGTGACCAATGCGTCGCAGGGGGAGGGCGGCCCCATGGGGGATGGCCGTGGCGAGGAGCCGTCGGGCGCCGACGAGACCCTGCATCTGAGAGTCGACGCCCTCAGGGCCGACGAGACGATGCAGTTGCGCGTGCCCGCGCCGCCGGAGCCGCCCGCTCCGGGCGGCGGCCGGGCCGAGCGCAGGCGCAGCACGCGCTCCGCCGGGCGCGAGAAGGCCTGGGCCGCCGCCGCGGTGGCGGCCGCCGCCCGCCTGCTGGGCCCGCTGGCGCCGTACGCGCGCCGGGCAGCCCGCTGGGCGCGCCGCCTGAAGCCGGTCTATCCGCGCCCCGGGCGCACCGGCTGGCGCCGCTGGATGCCCTCCTGGCGCCAGTGGATCGGCGCCGTCCTGACCTCGTTCGGCCTCCTCGGAGCGTTCCTCGTCACCGCGTACGCGATGACGGACATACCGAGCAATCTGAACTCGTACGCGACGCAGCAGGACAACGTCTACTTCTGGTCCGACGGCACGCCCATGGCCCGCACCGGCTGGGTGCAGCGGCAGGCGATGCCGCTGAAGGACATACCCGAGGACGTCCGCTGGGCGGTGCTCGCCGCGGAGAACGAGAGTTTCTACTCGGACCCGGGCATATCCGCCAAAGGCATCACCCGGGCGCTGTTCCGCACGGTGGGCGAGGGGGACACCGAGGGTGGATCAACCATTACCCAGCAGTACGTGAAGAATGTTTACCTGACCCAGAATCAGACGATCAGCCGCAAATTCACCGAAGCGATGATCTCGCTCAAGCTCGACAACAAGATGAGCAAGGACGAGATCCTCGAGGGCTATCTCAACACCAGCTGGTTCGGCCGCGGCACCTACGGCATCCAGCGCGCCGCCCAGGCCTACTACGGCAAGGACGTCGGCAAGCTCAACGCCTCCGAGGCGGCCATGCTCGCCTCGCTGCTCAAGGGCGCCGGTCTCTACGACCCCACACTCAGCAAGGCCAACCACGCGCGGGCCGTGGAACGGTGGTCCTGGATCCTGGACCGCATGGTCAAGATCGGCAAGCTGTCCCCGGCGGAACGGGCCAGGTTCACCAAGTTCCCCGACCCGCTCAAGACCAACCCGCTGTACGACACCGGTGAGCAGAGCGACTACCTGGTGGAGCTGGCCGCCCAGTACGCCAGGAAGGCCGGGCACCTGACGGACAAGCAGTTCGACCTGGGCGGCTACCAGATCTACACGACCTTCGACCGCAAGCGGGAGCGCGCGCTCACGGACGCCGTCACCAAGGCCCGCAAGGAGGCCCGCGCGGACGACCCGGCAGTGGCGAAGGACGGGCACTACGGCGCCTCCTCGGTGGCCGCGGACGGCCGGATCCTCGCCGTCTACGGCGGCCCGGACCACCGTAAGCAGGGCTACAACGAGTCCAACGCGACCACGGTCCCGGCCGGCAGCGCGTTCCTGCCGTTCGTCTACGCCGCCGGACTGGAACACGGCGTGCACAAGACGCGCAGCGGGCCCGCCACCCCGGTCACCCCGGACAGCGTCTACGACGGCGACGACGCCGTGCCCGTCACCACGCCCGAGGGGCCGTACTGGGACCGCAGCGGCAAGAAGGTCGCCGCGCACAACGACGGCGGGAAGTCGTACGGGCAGATCACCCTGCGCGAGGCGCTCGCGAAGTCGGTCAACACCCCGTTCATGCAGCTCGGCATGGACGCGGGCCTGGACCAGGTGCGCCAGACCGCCGAGGCGACCGGGCTGCTGCCCTCCAGCATCGGCCCCCAGGTGCCCGCCCTGTCCCTGGGCAACTCCACGCCCAGCGCGATCCGGATGGCCAGCGGCTACGCCACCTTCGCCGCCGGAGGCAACCACACCGAGCCGTACTCGGTGCGCCGGATCACCCGCAACGGCGCCCCGGTCGCCCTGGCCACCCCGCGCCCGAAGCGCGCCGTCGGCGCCACGGTGGCCGAGCAGGTCACGGAGGCGCTCACCGACTCCTTCCGCACGGCCCACCCCGGCACGGCGGCCGTCCGCTCCGGGGTGTCCGGGAAGGCGGGCACCACCGACAAGGGCACGGCATCCTGGTACGTCGGCACGGCCGACTCCGTGTCCACCGCGGTCGTCGTCTACCGGATCGACCTGGCCAAGTCCCTGGAGCCGCTGCCGCTCAAGGGACTGGCCGGTACGCCCGCCGACAGCGTTCCGTATGCCCTCTGGTCGGCCGCGACGGGACTCGGCTGAGCCGTGGCCCGTCCACCCTCCCCTTCCGCAGAATGAGCCGCGCATGCCCCGCAAGATGTCGTCGTCAGGCCGTCGTCGAGCCCCCCGCAGCCGCATGGTGCCCCGTGCCACCCGGCCACAGGTCCTGACGCTCGCCGCCCTCCTCGTCGTGGCCTCGCTGGTGGCCGGGTTCCTGGCGCTGTCCGGCACGGACGGCAGCGGCACACCGGCGGGCGCGGCCGACGAGAAGCCCAGGACCGCGCCGAAGGCCAGCCCGACGCCGCAGTGGGACGGCAGGACCAGGATCCTCGGGGACGGCTCCACCTCCTACACCGGCCCGCAGAAGGGGCAGTTGGCGGCGAAGCCGCTCAAACCCGGCGAGAAGCCGCCCCAGTTCGTGGTCTTCTCCTGGGACGGCGCGCTGGAGGGCGGCGACCACCTGTTCTCGCACTACCGGGAGCTGGCCCAGCAGTACGACGCCCACATGACCTTCTTCCTCACGGGTATCTACCTGCTGCCCAAGAGCAAGAAGGCCCAGTACCACGGCCCCATGCACTCCCCGGGCGACGCCGCGATCGACTACGCCACCGACGAGCACATCCGCACCACGCTGGAGCAGCTGGGCGAGGCGTACAAGGACGGCAACGAGATCGGCACCCACTTCAACGGCCACTTCTGCGGCGCCAAGGGCGGCGGGGACTGGAGCGTGGAGGAGTGGAAGAGCGAGATCGACCAGTTCTACTCCTTCGTGGAGCGCTGGAAGACCAACACCGGCTTCAAGGACGTCCCGGCGCTGCCCTTCGACTTCAAGAAGGAGGTCACCGGCGGCCGGGCGCCCTGCCTGGAGGGCCAGAAGAACCTGCTGAAGGCCATCAAGGGCTACGGCTGGCGCTACGACGCCAGTTCGCCGGGCGACTTCCAGATATGGCCGGCGAAGAAGAACGGCATATGGGACTTCCCGCTGCAGATGCTGCCGTACGAGAGCGGCAAGTACCAGGGCCTGTCCATGGACTTCAACTTCCTGTACAACCAGTCCGGCGGGGAGACCCAGGGCGACCCCGCCAAGTTCCCCCAGTGGGAACAGCAGACGGTCGACTCCTACATGGCCGGCTTCAACCGGGTGTACTACGGAAGCCGGGCGCCGCTGTTCGTGGGCAACCACTTCGAGAACTGGAACGGCGGTATCTACATGAAGTCCATCGACCAGGTGGTCAAGAACGTGTGCACCAAGAAGGGCGTCAAGTGCGTGTCCTTCAAGGAGCTGGCCGACTGGCTCGACGTGCAGAAGCCGCAGACGCTGGCCGCCCTGCGCACCCTCGACCCGGCCCAGTCGCCGGACTGGTCGGCGGTCGTCAAGTAACAAGTCAGCGCCGGGGGTTCCACTTGTGCAACCCCCTTCACAACCGCCGCTCCGGTCATGCGAAGATGCCCCTCTCCCGGTATGAGTACCGGCGTAGAGGGGAACATCATTGAAATCTAGAAGACTGAGCCGTAAGCGGAGCCGTACCGCCATAGTCACCGCCGCGGCCGCCTCGGTGGTCGCCGGTGTGGCCCTGGTGCCCAACTGGAGCGCGGGCGCGGCGGTGACCGACGACCCGACGGTGGACGCGGCCACCAAGGCGACCTTCCAGCGGCTGGCAGACGCGGTCTTCACCGACCGCACGCAGACCCTGGTGCAGGGTGCCGGCCAGGCGGAGACCCGGCACACGTCGGGCTTCTCCGGGTCCGTGCGCCTGTCCGGCGGGCAGACGCAGGAGCAGAAGTCCGCGCTGGACGAGCTGCGCGACCGCCGCAGCCGGCTCGCCCGGCTGGGTGAGTCCTACCGCGCGGGCAGCACCAAGGTCACGCTCGACGCCACTCAGGTCAAGGGCCGGCACGCCAAGGTCGCCGTCACCGAGAGCACGACGCTCACCTACGACAAGACCAAGGCCGACAGCCCGAAGTCGACCGGCTTCCAGGCGCACCACGAACTGACCTTCACGGCCGACCGGCACGGCAACTGGCAGCTCACCGGCATCCAGGACACCGACCAGGGCTACCTCGCGGTGAACCAGGTGGCCAAGCCCGAGGTCGCCAAGGTGAAGACCGCCACGGACGACGGCCCGCCGAGCGCGGCCCGCTCGGCCACCACCTGGCCGGCGCCGGCCAACAGGAAGAACTTCACCGCGACCGGGTACGACTACAAGGCCATGGTGTCGTACGCGGCCAAGTACTGGGACAAGTACAACCCCGACTACCCGGACTTCAACGGGCAGGGAGCCGGCGGTGACTGCACCAACTTCGTCAGCCAGGCCCTGAAGGCCGGCGGCTGGAAGCACGTGCCGGGCTACACCGACGACTTCCACAAGTGGTTCGGCAACTCCGAGATCCAGTCGGACTCGTTCGTCGGTGTCAACGAGTTCTCCTGGTTCGCCCTGTCCTCGAAGCGGGCCACCAGCCTCGCCAACGTCTACCAGCTGGACATCGGCGACGTGCTCCAGATGGACTTCAACCGGGACGGGTCCAAGGACCACTCGATGATCGTCACGTACCGTGACGGCCGGGGCGTGCCGTACGTCAGCTACCACTCGACCAACACCTACAACAGGTCGGTGGCCAGCCTCGTCGCCTCCTACCCGACCGCGGCGTTCTACGCCTACCGGACCTGATCCGGCGGCGGGCCCTGCCGCTCCCGCCCTTCCCGCAGCTCGGCCTGTGTGCGCCGCTCGTGCGGGGAGGGCTCCGGGTGGCGAGCCCGCCAGTACGGGTTGTCGTGCGGCAGCACCGAGCCGACCCGGCCGTACATGCCGAAGGTCATCAGCAGCAGGCCCACGATGAAGCTGAAGAACACGTTCTGGATCTTGAACGCCAGGAAGTTGCTGTCGGTGTCCAGCAGGCCGAGGAACAGGAAGCCGTTCAGCAGGAACAGCACGCCGAGGATCATGTTCAGGGTCGAGGCGAAGTTCCCCCCGATCACCATGCCGGCCAGAAGCAGTGCGCCGATGCAGATCGACAGCACACTGAGCGCGCCGTTGCTGTTCAGTCCCGCGACCATGTTGCCGCCGGTGTTGAAGAAGCCGATCTGGTCGATCAGGCCCAGGATGCCGAAGGCGACCAGGAAGGCGCCGATCAGGCCCGCGCCGACCCGGTAGACCGTGTTGAGCCGGTGGTCGACGGGCAGGTGGTCGTCCAACCGCATGCGCCGGCTCTCTGCGGCGTTCCTCGTACGCACTGAGTGTGTGGCCATGTCCGCCTCCCGCGGGCGCCGCCGGATGCCGTCCGTCCCTTCAATATCCGCCTGCTCCGGCCCACCGGCAACACGCACCGCTCAGTGCCCGTGGCCGCGGTCCTCGCGGATCTGCGCCACCACCCGCGCCACCGTCTGCCGCACCCCTTCCGTCTCGGTCAGGAAGTGCCAGTAGTCCGGGTGCCGCTCCTCCAGCGTGCCGATCGCCCGCTCCAGCCGGGCCACGGCGTCGTCCAGCGGCCGTGCGTGCCGCGGATCGGGGGTCGTACGGCCCGTCATGGCCAGCCGCTGCGCGTCCCGGATCGCGAACCGGGACCGCTCGATCTCCGCCCGCGGGTCCTTCTGCACCGCGTTCAGCCTGGTCAGCCGGTCTCCGGCGGCCGACACCGCGTCGTCGGTGGTGTTCAGCAGCGCCCGTACGGTCGACAGCAGCGAGGCGGCGTCCGCCCACCGCTGGGCGTCCCGCGCCGTCTGCGCCTCCCGGAGCTTCAGCTCGGCCTGCCGCACGTTCTCCGACGCCAGCCCGGGCACCTGCTGCAGATCCTGCCAGCAGGCGGCGGCGAACCGGCGCCGCAGCTCGCTGAGCACCGGCTCCACCTGTCCGGCCCGGGTGGTCAGCGCCTGCGCCCTGGTCCGCAGGGACACCAGCCGGTGGTCGATCTCGGCGGCCCGCTCCGGCAGCCGCTCGGCCTCGGCGCGGATCGCCCCGGCCTCCCGCTGCACCCGCTCGGCCCGCTCCAGCGTGGCCTGCACCCCGTGCTGCCCGGCGCCCTGGTTCAGCCGCGTCAGCTCCGGGGACAGGGCCGCCAGGCGGGCGGCCAGGTCATCGGCCCGCAGGTTCTTCTCCCGTACGGCGTCCAGGGCGTTGCTCGCGGCCAGCAGTGACTGCCGGGCCCGCTCCACGGCGGGGGCCAGCCGGGCCAGCTGGGTCTCCGCCTTGCCCAGCAGCGGTCCGAGCGAGCCGCCGAACCGGTCCAGTTCCTGCCGGACCCGCAGCAGTTCGTCCTTGGCCGCGGTCAGTTCGGCGCGGGCCCGGGCCGCCGATCCGGCCTCCAGGTCGTCCCGGTCCAGGTCATGGGCGTCCACGGCCTCGATGTACTGGCGGCTGACCTCGTCGATCCGGTTCCCGAGCGCCTCGAAGCCGGAGACCGCGCGCCGGGCGGCGGCGGAGTCGTCCACCGCCGAGATGGTCTCGACGGAGATCCGCAGATCCCGCTGGGCGGTGTCGAGTTCGTAGAACGCCGCCGCCGCCGCGTCCTTCGCGGCCTGCGCCTCGGCCCGCTGGCTCTCCGCCCGCCCGCCGAACCAGCGCCGGGTGCCGCCGCCGGCGAACGAGGCGGCCAGCACCGGTGCGGCCAGCAGCGGCAGCACCAGCAGGCTGAGGGTGTCGCGCAGGGCGGAGCGGGCGTGCCGGGCCCGGTGGGCGGACGGCGGCGGGTACGGCGGTGTCGCTGGCGTGCCCGGTGTCGCCGTCACATCCCTCTCCCGTGCTGTGGTTCGCCCTGGGTGGTGTCATTCTCCCACCCGTTGAAGACGAACACACGGGCCGGTCAGTTCGCCGTGAACACCGTGACTTTCCCGGCCGGGCGCGCACCGGCGGCCGGTGCGCGCCCCGGTGGGGCGGGCAGGACGGTTTGCGGTGCGGCCCACCGGGCGATGTAGGCTGTCGACCTGTCCCGGGTGCGTAGCTCAGGGGTAGAGCGCCTGCCTTACAAGCAGGATGTCGGCGGTTCGAAACCGTCCGCGCCCACAGGGTCCGGCCCCTCGGAGAACTCCGAGGGGCCGGTTCGTTTCTCCCCTTTACTCCCTCTGCTCCTCCCGCGCCGTCTCCTCGCGGACGTGTTTCAGCCGCGTGCGGGCCTCGACGCGGTCCCCCGCCGCGACCTCGGCCCAGAAGCGGTGCGTACTGACGAAGACCGCCAGCTCGTGCTCGCGCCGCCGCAGCTTCTCCACCTCGGCCTGCTCGTCCTCCGACCAGCCGGGGGACGCGGGCCGCTCCACCTTGCGCCAGCCGGTGTCGTCACTGAAGCCGTCCATCGGCTCGACCGACCAGGGCAACCGCTTGAGCAGGGCCGACAGCTCGGCCCGGACCTGATGCAGCTCCTCCTGGCCGGCGAGGAGGTCACTGGGGAATTCATAGGTCGTAGCCACGCGGCAATGCTACGCCTGTTCGATTTTGGGTGGCGAGGCCGATCGGGCCACCAGGGCCATGTTCAGCCGAACGGGTGGCGGCGGTGCCGGGCCCGCTCAGTGACCGGCCTCCCGCAGCTCCCGTACCAGCCGTGCCGTCACCGGCACCGGTACGCCGTACCGCTCGGCCGCCCGGAGCAACGCGCCGCCGATCGCGTCGAGTTCGAGCGGCCGGCCCGCCTCGGCGTCACGCTGCATGGACGACTTGGCGGCCGGCGGGAAAGCGTCGTACCGGGCGAGGGCCCGGGCCGGGTCGGCCGGGGCGCCACAGGCGAGGCCGACCGCGGCGGACTCGGCCACCAGCGCCTCCAGCTCCGCGCGGTGACGGGTGCGGGCCTCGCCCAGCGGTACGCCGTAGCGGGTGGTGAGCAGGGCGAACGGCGCGAGGAACGCCATCTTGGCCCACAGCGCCGACGTCTCGTCACCGGCCACGCGCGCGGTCGTCCCGGCGGCCGTGAGCCGGTCGGCCAGGGCTTCGAGGCGGCCCCGGGGCACTCCGTCGCCGGCCAGGTCGATCTCCGTGAACGGGCTGCCGTGTTCGATCACGCCCGGGG
The DNA here is from genome assembly GCF_040647235.1 of Streptomyces sp. NPDC042638. Taxonomy (NCBI): domain Bacteria; kingdom Bacillati; phylum Actinomycetota; class Actinomycetes; order Kitasatosporales; family Streptomycetaceae; genus Streptomyces; species Streptomyces sp. NPDC042638. Next base: position 115,762 of record NZ_JBEZBT010000017.1, on the reverse strand, counting down.
CGATCCGGGTGGACTCCACGCGGATCACGGCCGGGGCGACCCGGTCGGGGCGGAAGGCCGCGCGCAGGGCGGCGGGGTGCTCGACGCCGTTCAGGAGCGGTACGACCAGGGCGTCGCCGAGGGCCGAGCGCGGGACCCGGGTCAGGGCGGCGTCGAGCGCGGTGTGCTTGACGGTGATCAGGCAGGCGTCCACCGGCTCGCGCAGCTCGGTGTCCGCCTCGACGGGAGCCGTGAAGTCACCGAACTGGGGGCTGTGGACCGTGATGCCGCCGCCGCGCAGGGCGTCGGCCGTGGCCTCCCGGGCCAGGCAGATCACGCGGTGGCCGGAGCGGGAGAGCAGGGCGGCGAGCAGGCCGCCGGTGCCGCCGGGGCCGAGGACGGCCACGGTGAACGGGTGCGTCATGAAGTTGTCCCTTTCGACGGTCGGCCCCGGGAGTCGGTGGCCGCCTTCGCCGTGATCCTCGCAGGGGCCCGCAGGGGCGCGCCAGACTGGGGACATGTGCCGGAGCATCAAGACATTGCGAGCGCCCGCGCTGCCGGGTGAGGCCACCGACGAGGACATCCGCGCGGCCGCGCTGCAGTACGTACGGAAGGTCTCGGGTTTCCGGGCCCCCGCCGCCCACAACCGCGAGGTCTTCGACGAGGCGGTGGCCGCCGTGGCCCGCGCCACGGCGGACCTGCTCGGCGGTCTGGAGGTACGGGGCCATCCCGCCCGGGGCGCCGACCACGGTGCCGGTGAGGGCGGCCCAGTGGCTGGATGTTGAACTTGCAAGCATTGATTAGGTTCCCCTAACCTAGTGCTCCATTCGGTACCGCCGCCCCCACGACCGGCCCGCTCAGTCCCCGGCCGGCCCGACAGACACCGAAGAGGAGTCCTCCCTCATGTCCGCTCGTCTCAACTCCGCCCAGCCCTACGCCCTCGGGGCCTTCCGCATCGTCGTCGGCCTGCTCTTCACCGTGCACGGCGCCGCCTCCCTGTTCGGCGTCCTCGGCGGTGCCGCCGGCACCGGCGGCACGATCCCGGCCGGCACCTGGCCCGGCTGGTACGCGGCCGTGATCCAGCTGGTCGCCGGCGCCCTGGTGCTGCTCGGCCTCGGCACCCGCGGTGCCGCGCTGATCGCCTCCGGCTCGATGGCGTACGCCTACTTCGACGTCCACCAGCGGGCCGCTCTGTGGCCCATACAGAACGGCGGCGAGCTGTCGGTGCTGTTCTGCTGGGCGTTCCTCCTGCTGGTCTTCACCGGCTCCGGCGCCTTCGGCCTGGACCGGCTCGTCGGCCGGCGCACGGCGGCGGACGGCGAGCCCGCGGCGGAGCAGGCCCCCCTGACGGTCTGACCGCCCGCGCACCCGGCCACCCCGCGGTGAACGTCCCGTAATCACCCCGCCCACCCCCCGAGCATCTCCCGTCACACCCCCGGCGTACGCTGTATGGCTGTCCAACGGGGGAGTGACGGGAGTCGTCGTGTTCGAAAGCGTGGGTGCGCTCGCGGCCGGGCCATGGATCTATGCCGTGGTGGCCGTGTCGGTGCTGCTCGACGTGTTCCTGCCGGTGCTGCCCAGCGGTGTGCTGGTCATCACCGCCGGCACGGCGGCGGCGGCGGGTTCCGGCGCGGCGACGGGCCGGGTCCCGCACGAGGTGCCGGACATCCTGGCCCTGATCCTGTCCGCGGCGACCGCCTCGGTCCTCGGCGACCTCGTGGCCTACCGGCTGGCCTGGCGGGGCGGGGAGCGGCTGGACCGGGCGATAGCCCGCTCCCGGCGGCTGACCAGCGCGCAGGAACGTCTCGGCGAAGCGCTCGCCCGGGGTGGTGGCGCGCTGGTCGTCCTGGCCCGCTTCGCCCCCGCCGGCCGCTCGGTCGTCTCCTTCTGTGCGGGCGCGGCCCATCGACGTGCCCGCGACTTCCTGCCCTGGTCGGCGCTGGCCGGCCTGTCCTGGGCCGCGTACAGCGTGGCCCTCGGCTACTACGGCGCCCAGTGGCTGGGCGCGACCTGGCTGGCCACCGGGGTCTCGGTGGCCGCGCTGTTCGCCGCGGGCGCGGCGGCGGGCTACGTGATGCGCCGCCGGCCGGTTTCCTGACGGGGCGGCGCCGTGGCGCCCGAGGGCATGCGGCGCCGCCCCGCGGTGCCGGAGCCTCAGCAGCCGGCCAGGTAGTTCGTGAGCGCGCTCTTCTCGGCCGGGTCGACCGAGAGGTTGTAGTAGTACTTCACCTGAACCCAGGCGCGGACGTAGGTGCAGCGGTAGTCGGTGCGGGACGGCATCCAGGTGGCCGGGTCCTGGTCGCCCTTGGCCTGGTTGACGTTGTCGGTGACCGCGAGGAGCTGGGGGCGGGTGACGTCGTTGGCGAAGCCCTGCCGCTGGGCGGTGGTCCACTTGCCGGCCCCGGAGTCCCAGGCTTCGGCGAGCGGCACGAGGTGGTCGATGTCCACGTCGGAGGCGGCGGTCCAGGTGGCGCCGTCGTACGGGGAGTACCAGCTGCCGCTGGTGGCGGCGCAGGCGGAGTCGGTGACGACGTTCGAGCCGTCCCGCTTGAGGATCCACTCGCGGGTGTTGCAGGTGCCGGAGATGGTGATCCAGGTCGGGAAGAGGCTGCGGTCGTAGCCGGTGCGGTTCTCGGTGGCCACGGTGAGCTGGGAGAGGTAGCTGCGGGCGGTGGCGCCGCTGACCGGCGTGGGGAGGGCGGCGGAGGCGCTCGGGGAGTTGAACAGGGCGACGGAGGCCAGCAGACCGGTGAGGGCCGCGAGTATGCTCGTCCGTCGACGCGCGTAGAACCTGGACATGCGTGAACTCCCTTGTGGGGTGGGGGTGTTGGGCACGAGCGAGGGAATGCTCGCGGGGTCGTGTGGCCGGGGGGTGAGCGCTCGGTAAGAAGCTAGTGACGCGTCCATGTCACTACAAGGTTTACGAGCGAACTTTCACATCCCGTACGATGGGAGGCGCAGAAGGGGAGTAGCTCTTCGCCGGACCGTCGACATACTGCTCAGCGAGCCTGAGCCGGCGCCCGGAGGCGGACCCGCGAGTTTCCTCGAGGACCGCCAGCGAGACCTTCGGCAAGCAGTGCACGCCCGTGCCCCCCGGCGCGGGCGCCGTGTGCGCTGCCGTGCCGAGGTGTCATCGTGTGACGTACCGCACTCTCGGCGGGGCAGCCCCGACCGATTGAGGGACCTTGATCAGCATCACCGTGACGGCGCTCGTCTTCGGCGTCATCTTTCTCGCCGAACTGCCGGACAAGACCGCGCTCGCCGGCCTCGTCCTCGGCACCCGCTACCGCGCCTCGTACGTCTTCGCGGGCGTCGCCGCCGCCTTCCTGCTGCACGTCGTGCTCGCCGTGGCGGCCGGCAGTGTGCTCACCCTGCTGCCGCAGCAGATCGTGCACGCCCTCACCGGCGTCCTCTTCCTCGGCGGTGCCGCGGTGCTGCTGCTGAAGAAGGACGAAGGGGAGGAAGAGGTGGAGAAGCCCGCCGACCAGTCCTTCTGGAGGGTCGCGGGTACGGGCTTCATGCTCATCCTCGTCGCCGAGTTCGGCGATCTCACCCAGATCATGACCGCCAACCTCGCCGCCCGCTACGACGACCCGCTCTCCGTCGGCCTCGGCGCCGTGCTCGGCCTGTGGGCCGTCGCCGGACTCGGCATCGTCGGCGGGAAAGCCCTGATGAGGCGGGTGCCGCTGCGGCTGATCACGCAGATCGCGGCGCTGCTGATGCTGGCGCTCGGCGTGTGGAGTCTGTGGGAGGCCGTGAGCGGCTGACCGGGCGGCTGCCTCGGCGGCTGACCGAACGGCCGAGCTGAACGGCTGAGCTGAACGGCGGATGAATGCTCGCCGGGTCGGTGGCGGGAACAGGGCTTGTTTTGTACCGTGGAGAAACAAAGTGGCTCCCGCCCGTTTTCCCTGACCGGCGGGCGGGGCCGCCTTGTGCCTCCCGCCGTCCCTTCCGACACGGGTCTTCACGTATCTGGAGCTGCCGATGCCGGCCACTGCCACCCCCGCCGTCCTCACCGCCCGCGCCCTCCTGCTCGACATGGACGGCACCCTGGTCAACTCGGACGCCGTGGTCGAGCGCATCTGGCGGAGCTGGGCCGAGCGGCACGGGCTGGACGGCGACGAGGTGATGAAGGTCGTGCACGGCCGGCAGGGTCATGCCTCCATGGCCGTGCTCCTGCCCGACCGGCCCGTCGAGCAGAACCTCGCGGACAACGCCCGCATGCTCGCCGAGGAGACCGCCGACACCGACGGCGTGATCGAGATCCCCGGCGCCGGGGCCTTCCTCGCCGCGCTGGAGGGGCTCCCGCACGCGCTGGTGACCTCCGCCGACCTCGCCCTGGCCACCGCACGCATGCACGCCGCCGGGCTGCCCCTGCCCGCGGTCCGCGTCACCGCCGAGTCGGTGGGCGCGAGCAAGCCCGACCCCGAGGGCTTCCTCAAGGGCGCCGCCGAACTGGGCGTCGACCCGGCCGACTGCATCGTCTTCGAGGACTCCGGCGCGGGGATCGCGGCGGGGCGCGCCGCGGGGATGCGGGTCGTGGGCGTCGGCCCGCGAGCCGTCGTCCACGGGCCGGACGTGGCTGTGCCGGACCTCACTCGGGTGCGGGTGGAGGCGGTGGCGGGCGGCACGGTTCGGCTGCGCCTGGGCTGAGGGGGGCAACGGTGCCGGTGGCCAGGTGTCGTCGGCTTGGTGCCGTCGGCATGGTGCCGTCGGCATGGTGCCGTTGGCTGGGGTCGGGGTTCGGGTGCGGGTGTGTTGTGGCTGGTCGCGCAGTTCCCCGCGCCCCTGGGGAGTTGCGGCGGGCCGGTGTTCGGGTGGTGCCGTTGGCTGGGTGCGGGTGCGTTGTGGCTGGTCGCGCAGTTCCCCGCGCCCCTGGGGAGGTGCGGCGGGCCGGTGTTCCCTCGGGCTGGTCATGGGGTCGTCGTCTCGGATTCCAGGGCTTTCCGGGTTGCCGGGCCGTACTCGCCCAGCGGGTCGCTCAGGATGCCCCGGGCTAGCTGGTAGGTGCGTACGGCGTCCTCCACCGGGCGGGTGAAGGTGCCGTCGACCGGATCGGCGTAGAGGTTCAACTGCCGCAGGCGCAGCTGGAGTTCGGTGACCTCCGGGCCCGTGTCGCCGCGCCGCAGCACCGGTGCCACGGCGGGTGTGGTCCGCGGGGTGCCGGACACGGTCGTGGACGGGCCGGCCGATGCGGTGGGGGAGGCGCTGCCCGACGCCGTGGCAGACGGTGACGGCGACGGCGACACGGTGGTGGCGGAGGGGCTCGGGTCCGCCGACACCGAGGGGGAGGGGGCCGGCGAGCGGGGTGCGACGGGCGGTTCCGGTGCCGTCACCGGGGCGGGCGCCCGGGTGGTCGCGTCCGGGATGCTCTCCCTGACCTCCTGGGCCGCCGCCCGGTCCCTGGCCGGCGCGTGGTACGAGAACAGCGCGAAACCGGCCGCCGCGACGATCGCCACTCCCGCGCCTCCGGTGGCCAGCAGCACGGTACGACGCGAGCGGCGCCGGGGTCCGCCGTCCTCCCCCGGGCCGTCCGGTACCGGCCCGGCGGCGTCGACGGTCTCGACGGTCTCGTCGGTCCGCTGACCGGACCCGTCCCCCTCCCCCTCCCCCTCCGCCCCCGGGCGCGGTGACGCGGGCGGGGCGGGTGTGTCCGGGAACTCGACATACGGCCGTATCCGCAGGGCGTCGAAGTCCTCCGCCGCTGCCGCCTCGGCCGTGCGTGCCGCGCGCAGCGCCTCGGACGCCCGCTCCGTGCAGTCGCACGACGGCGATCCGTCCGGCCCCCTAGGGGCCCCGCACTCCGGGCACACGGCCCCCTGGCTCCCCGTCACCGTCCGGCCCCTCCCCTCGGGAACTTCAGAGAATATGCGGATCTCCGCCACATCCCCAGGACTCGACAGGCCATAAGCGGTGACACCGATCACGATGGAAGAGGTGCACCCGAGCCCCGGGAGGTCTCCATGGCCCTGGACACGCACGGCACGGCACAGGACGCGAGGAGCGGCGAACGCGTCCCGGGCGGCGTGCTCGTTCCGATCGGCGCCCTGCTGCTGGGGCTGCTGCTCGCCGCCCTCGACCAGACGATCGTGGCGACCGCGCTGCCGACCATCGTGAGCGACCTCGGCGGTCTCGAACACCTCTCCTGGGTCGTCACCGCCTATCTGCTGGCATCGACCGCCGCGACGCCCCTGTGGGGCAAACTCGGCGACCAGTACGGCCGCAAACGGCTCTTCCAGACCGCCATCGTGATCTTCCTGATCGGCTCGGCGCTGTGCGGCATGGCGCAGGACATGCCCCAGCTCATCGCCTTCCGGGCGCTGCAGGGCCTGGGCGGTGGCGGGCTGATCGTCCTGTCCATGGCGATCGTCGGCGACATCGTGCCGCCGCGCGAACGCGGGCGCTACCAGGGGCTGTTCGGTGCGGTCTTCGGCGCGACCAGTGTGCTCGGGCCACTGCTCGGCGGGCTGTTCACCGAGCATCTGAGCTGGCGCTGGGTGTTCTACGTCAACCTGCCCCTGGGGGTGGCCGCCCTGGTGGTGATCGCCGCCGCGCTGCGCATCCCGCGCCGCACCGCCCCCCATGTCATCGACTACCTGGGCACCTTTCTGATCGCCGCCGTCGCCACCTGCCTGGTCCTGGTGGCCTCGCTCGGCGGCACCACCTGGGCGTGGGACTCGGCGCAGATCATCGGACTCGCGGCGCTCGGCGTCGCGCTCGCCGCAGCCTTCGTCGCCGTCGAACGCCGGGCCGCCGAACCGGTCCTGCCGCTCAACCTGTTCCGCGTCCGCACCTTCACCCTGGCCTCCGTCATCAGCTTCATCGTCGGCTTCGCCATGTTCGGCGCGATGACCTACCTGCCGACGTTCCTCCAGGTCGTGCACGGCATCTCGCCGACCCTGTCCGGGGTGCACATGCTGCCGATGGTGGCCGGTCTGCTGCTGTCGTCCACGGTCTCCGGGCAGATCGTCAGCCGTACCGGCCACTGGAAGGTCTTCCCCGTGGCCGGCACCGCCGTCACCACCGTCGGCCTGCTCCTGCTGCACCGGCTCGACGAGTTCAGCACCACCGCCGAGATGAGCGTCTACTTCTTCGTCTTCGGCCTCGGACTCGGCCTGGTCCTTCAGGTACTGGTGCTCATCGTGCAGAACGCCGTGTCGTACGAGGACCTGGGCGTCGCCACCTCCGGCGCCACCTTCTTCCGCTCCATCGGCGCCTCCTTCGGTGTGGCCATCTTCGGCACCGTCTTCGCCGGCCGCCTCGGCGACAAGCTCACCGCCGCCTTCCGGGGCGTACGCCTGCCGCCCGGCGCCGGCGCCGACGCGCTGAAGTCCGACCCCCGGGGCATCGCCGCCCTGCCGCCCACCCTGCGCCCGGCGGCCCTGCACGCGTACGCCTCCGCCATCACCGACGTCTTCCTCTACGCCGTGCCGGTCGCCCTCCTCGGCTTCCTGCTGGCCTGGTTCCTGAAGGAGGACCGGCTGCGCGGCTCGGTCACCGCGCCGGACGCCTCCGAGACCATCCCGCCGAACCCCGTCGAACGCTCCTCCTACGACGAGGTGTGCCGCGCCCTGTCCGTGCTCGGCACCCGCGAGGGCCGCCGCGAGATCTACCGGAAGATCACCGAACGGGCCGGGTACGACCTGCTTCCCGCCGCCAGCTGGCTGCTGCTGCGGGTGCGCCGCTACGGCTCCGTCGAGCCGGGGGTGCTGGCAGAGAGCAGCGCGGTCCCGCTCCAGGCGGTCATGGCCGCCGCCCGGCAGGTGGAGGAGCGGCGGCTCGCCAGGCGCGAGGGCCTGGACCTCACCCTGACCGAGGCCGGGCGCGAGGTCGCCGAACGGCTCGCCAAGGCCCGCGAGGAGTCCCTGGCCGAGCTGCTCGGCGACTGGTGGCGGCCCGACCGCCCGGCCGACCTCACCCAGCTGGTGCGGGAGCTCACCGGCGAGCTGTGCGGCGCCGAGCGCGAGCGCCCGCACGACCGCGGCACGGTCACCCGGCCGGGCTGACCGTGCCGCCGGGCTCGTAGGGGTCGCTGTTGTGCGGGCCGGTCTCGGTGGAGCCGAGGCGGGCGTACAGGGCGCGGGCCTCGACCAGGTCGCCGCGGGTGTCGAGGACGATCCGCCGGGCGCCCGGCGAGCGGGCGGCCCGCTCGGCGGCTGCCACCAGCCGTGCCGCGCCGCCCAGGCCGCGCATCCCCGGCAGCACGAACACCCGGGTCGGCTCGTCGGTGTCCGGGGCGGACAGCCGTACCCCTGCCGAGCCGGCCGGTGTGCCGTCGTACCGCCCGACGAGCAACCGGCCCGTGGGCGGCGCCCGGTGCGTCCGGGCCCCGGACGCCGGGGCGGGCGGCCGTTTGCCGGGCGGGTTCCGGGTCACCCGAAGGGAGAACCGGCCGGCGGGGCCGGTCCGATCGGAAGGCAATCATGTCCACAGGGCTGATCATTTTGTTGATCGTGATCGCGGCGGTCGTGGTCCTCGGCGCAGCCACCCTGCTCCTGCGCGGCCGCGGACAGCACGGCGGGCCCAGCCTGAAGCGGCGCTTCGGGCCCGAGTACGAGCGGACCGTGGCCCTGCACGACGGGGACACCAAGGCCGCCGAACGAGAGCTGGCCGAGCGCGTCGAGCGCCACGGTGACCTGCAGGAGCGACCGCTGGACGGCGCCGAGCGGCAGCTGTACACGGACCGCTGGACGGCCGTTCAGGAACGCTTCGTCGACTCCCCGCGGGAGGCGGTGGCCGAGGCCGACCGGCTGCTCGCCGAAGTGGCCGCGGTACGCGGCTACCCGGGCGGCGAACGCTACGAGGAACAGCTCGCCGCACTGTCCGTGCACCACGCCGACCACGTCGACGGCTACCGGCAGGTGCACAGGGTGGCCCGCACGGGCGCCGGCGGCGGGGCGAGCGAGGCCGGCGCCGGGACCGAGGAGCTGCGCTCGGCGCTGCTGGGCGCCCGCGCCCTCTTCGACGACCTGATCAGCGCCGAGTCCGGCCGGCACCGGGCCACGGGCGGCACGGGCCGCACCACGACCCTCGACAAGAGCCGCACCCACGCCCGCTCGCACGCGCCGTGGGCCCTGCACCGGAGCCGACCGAAGGAGAGCTGAGCGCGATGTCGGACAGGACGAGCGATCCGGGCGACGCCCGGCGCTACGCACAGCGGCCGGCCGACGAGGCCGTGCCGGGTGACGAGGAGACGGCGTCACAGGACGAGTGGGCGCCGGGAGACGCGGCGCCGGGACGGCGCATGGCGCGGGAACCCCGGCCCGGGGAACGGCTGCCCGGAGAGCCGGAGCCGGGCGGGCACCCCGGCCGGACGGGCTCCGCCGGTCCCGGCCGGGAGGGTCTGACGGGCGACGACCGCGTCCCGGGGGACACGGTCCCCGGGGGCACACCCCCACCGCCGCCGGGGCCGGCGGGAGTCCCCGAGCCCGCGGCAGCGGGCGGTCCGGGCGCCGGGGACGCCGGGCAGTGGCACGGTACGGAAGGACTCCGTCCCGGTACGGAGGACATGGGCACCGGTGTGGACGACGGGTTCACCGCCAGCCACCGGACGGAGCGGGCCGCGCACTCGGAGGAGAGCCCGATGCCCGACAACGGGCTCGGCGCCCCCGCCGTCGCCGGTACCGGCCTGCGCGAGGCGGGCAGCACCGAGGCCCCGGGACGGGACACCTGGCCGTCGGCCCCCGGGGGCACCGCGGCACCGGCCGCCGGAACGGCCGGCGAGACCGCGGCACCGGCCGCCGGCGTGTCCGGCGGGAGTGGCGGCGCGTCCTCCGGTACCGGTACGCCGCTGCTGGCCCACGAGGAGAGCGAGCGGTGGGAGCGGCAACTGCGGGAGGTGGTCGGCGGCTTCGTGGACGAGCCCAGGGCTGCCGTCGAGCAGGCCGACCGGACGCTGGAGGAGATCGCCGCACGGTTCACCGAGGCCGTGACGCGGCGGCGCCGCACGCTTCGGATGTCGTGGGAGGGCACCGAGGGCCGCGGGCCCGGCGCCGAGACCGACACCGAGCAACTGCGGCTCGCCCTGCGCGACTACCGGGAACTCGCCGGACGCCTGCTACACGGCTGACTCCGGCGCGTCCCCCGTGGCGGCAGCCCTGCGCTGCCGCCACTCGCGTACGACCTCTTCCACGTCGTACGGCTTCTTCCCCAGCGGCGGGCCGGGCGGCGGCCTGAACATCATGTCCCGGATCCGCACGTTGACGTCCTCGATGATCTTCCTGGCGATCCGCTCCGAAGGCGCCGCGTAGGCCGCCGCCAGGGCGTCCTCCGCCTCCTTGCGCAGCGCGAGCGCGGGCGGCAGCACGGCGAGCCCCTCCCGCGCCATCTTCCGCTTGACCCACCACAGTTCGTCGTAGGTGGAGTCGACATCCGCGGGCAGCGGCGCGCCCGCCCCCGGCAGCCGGTCGAACTCCCCGCGCCGCTGCGCGTCAAGGATCTGGTGGTCCACCCAGGATTCGAACGGGACGCCCGGTGGCTTTCGCTCGGTCATGGACCCATTGTGCCGGACGGGACGGTGCCGGGCGTTTTATCATGCGGCGGCGGTACGGCGATCCGCCCACCGCGTCGGCACGTCTCAGGGGGAGCGCTCGTGCTCGAACTCACCATGGCCACCGTCTCCGGAGCGGACACGGGTGCCACCGCCGGTATGACGATGGCCGAGGCGCCCAGCGCGCCCGGCGCCGTCCTGCGGGTCGGCCGCGACGCGGCGGTGTGCCGGCTGGTCACGCCCGAGGACTGGCTGTTCGTCTCCCGCGTCCACCTGGAGTTCCGGTGCGGCCCCGACGGCACCTGGCAGGTGTCGTGGCTGCGCGGCTCACAGCCCGACCCGGCGTCCGAGGTCCGGCTCACCTCCGGACCGCACGTGCAGCCCGTCGGCTACGGCGCGAGCGTGCCGCTGCCCCACGGCGGGTCCGGCGAGATCGTCGTCCAGGACCGCACCGCGCGGCGCAGCGTCAACGTCGGCTTCTACCACGAGGTCTGAGCCCCGCCCGGGGCCGCCCCGGGCTTCAGCCCAGCACCCGGGCCAGTGCGAAGCCGTCGTAGCCCTTGCCGCCGACCGTCTGCAGCGCCGTCCCGCTCAACCGCGGGTGCGTGGCGATCAGTTCGATCGCGGCGCGGGTGCCGACCACGTCCGGCTCGGTGCTGCTCGCGTCGGCGACCCGGCCGCCGCGCACCACGTTGTCCACGACGATCAGGCTGCCCCCGCGGGTGAGCCGCAGCGCCCACTCGACGTAGTGCGGGTTGTTGGCCTTGTCCGCGTCGATGAAGACCAGGTCGAAGGGGGCCGGGTTCTCGTCGGCGAGCTTGGGCAGCGACTCCAGGGCCGGCCCGACGCGCACCTCCACGATCCGTTCCAGGCCGGCCCGGGCGATGTTGCGGGTGGCCACGTCGGCGTGCTTGGCGCTGTACTCCAGCGAGATCAGCCTGCCGTCCTCGGGCAGGGCGCGCGCCAGCCAGATCGTGCTGTACCCGCCGAGCGTGCCGATCTCCAGAACGTTCCGGGCGCCCTGCAGCAGGGCGAGCAGCTGGAGGAACTTTCCCTGCGCGGCCGTGACGGCGATGCTGGGCAGCCCGGCGGCCTCACTCTCCCGCAGGGCCGCCCGCAGCGCGTCGTCGTCCGGTGAGAGCTGGCTGATGAAGTAGTCGTCGACGTCGTCCCAGACCTGCGACCCGCTCATAGCGTCTGCTGCCTTTCCCGAGTGTCTTCCGCTGGCTGTACCGCCCTGCCCGCCTCGATGATCTCAGCCGAGCGGCGCGGGCGGGTAGACCGGCGGCGGGGAGTCACCGGCCGCCGGGCGTGCCGTACGACGACCGGCGCGGCGACCGCGACGATCACGGCCAGCCCCCCCGTCAGCGCCCAGGCCGGGATCCCGGCGACCCGGCGCAGCTCGTGGTCGCCGGAGATCCGGGCGGGGTCGGGGAAGCTCTGGGTGAGCGCCGTCAGGTACGGGGTGCCTGCGGCCAGCCTCCCCAGGGGCGCCCGTGCCGGTGCCGAGCCGGCCGGCGAACACCACGCTCGGCGGCGCGCCGCCGACGGTCCCGCTCGTCTCCATGCGGTGCGCGGCGAGCACGTACAGGCCGAGCGGCTGCGGGGTGGCGGCCAGCCGGGACAGGCGCATCGGTTAGACCGGACGGTCGGCGGCGAAGGTGAGGTGCAGCGGGTCGAGGGCGCCGTGATCGGTTCCGCCCCGCCCGTGCCCAGGAGAACGGCCTGTGACCGGGGGCGGGTGCTGGGGCCGGGGAGAAGAAGCCGGTGGCCGGCGAGAAAGGCCCGTGACCGGGGGGAACGGGCCTGTGGCCGTGCGATGGGGCCCGCAGCCGGGGAGAACGGGCCTGTGGCCGTGCGATGGGGCCTGCGGCCCGGGAGAACGGGCCTGCGCTCAGGCGGCCCGGCTCCTGGCCGGGCGGAACGGGGGCCTGCGCCCCGGGCGGTAGGGCCCGCGGCCGGGCGGGACCGGCCCGGGGGGGCGGGTGGAACGGGCCCGCGGCCGGTTGGGGCGGCCGCGGGGCCGGCTAGCCCTGGCGCTGCTCCACGGACGGCGCTGAACCCGGCAGCGGGCGGCCTGCGCACTCGGACATCCGCCACACCGCGAAACCGCCCACGACGGCCGCGGCCATCATGTAGTACGCGGGCATCATCATGTTGCCCGTCGCCCCGATCAGCGCGGTCACGACCAGTGGGGTCGTCCCGCCGAACAGCGACACGGACACGTTGAAGCCGATCGACAGGGAGCCGTAGCGCACCCGGGTCGGGAAGAGCGCGGGCAGCGCGGCCGGCATGGCCGCCGTGAAGCAGACCAGGAGCAGGCCCAGCGCGCCCATGCCCAGGCCCACCGCCAGCAGGCTGCCCTCGCGGATCAGCAGCAGGGCGGGGATGGACAGGAACAGGAAGCCCGCACAGCCCGCCGCGATCACCGGACGGCGGCCGACGCGGTCGGTCAGGGCGCCCGCGAACGGCTGGACGATCATCATCAGGGCCATCACCGCGAGCACGACCAGCAGACCGTGCGTCTCGTCGTACTTCAGCTCACTGGTGAGGTAGCTCGGCATGTACGACAGCAGCATGTAGTCGGTGACGTTGAAGACCAGCACCAGGCCCATGCACAGCAGCAGCGCCTTCCACTGGCCCGCCACCATCTCGCGCAGCGGCACCTTGGGCCGGGCGGCCTCGGCCTTCTCGACCTCCGCCGCGAACGCCGGGGTCTCCTCCAGCCGCATCCGCAGGTACAGGCCGATGATGCCCATCGGGCCCGCGATCAGGAACGGGACGCGCCAGCCCCAGGAGAGCAGGTCGTCGGAGGAGAGGAAGGCGGTCATGAGCGTGACCAGGCCGGCGCCGCCGATGTAGCCGGCGAGCGTGCCGAACTCCAGCCAGCTGCCGAAGAAGCCGCGCTTCTTGTCCGGCGCGTACTCGGCGATGAAGGTGGTCGCGCCCGCGTACTCGCCGCCGGTGGAGAAGCCCTGCACCAGGCGGGCGGCCAGCAGCAGGAGCGGCGCGCCGACGCCGATCGTCGCGTAGGACGGGATCAGGCCGATCGCGAACGTGCCCGCCGCCATCATGATCATGGTGACGGCGAGGATCTTCTGGCGGCCCACGCGGTCGCCCAGCGGACCGAAGACCATGCCGCCGAGCGGGCGGACCAGGAAGGCCGCCGCGAAGGCGCCGAACGTCGACAGCAGCTGTGCGGTCGGATTGCCGGACGGGAAGAAGACCTTGCCCAGCGTGACCGCGATGTAGCTGTAGACACCGAAGTCGAACCATTCCATCGCGTTGCCCAGCGCCGCCGCCTTGACCGCGCGCTTGACCAGCGCGGGGTCGGTGACGGTGACGTCGCGGGCCTGGGTGGCCCGCCGGGTCTTCAGATGCGGGGTGACGGCAGTGGCGGTCGCCAAAACGGAGCTCGCCTACCTTTCGACGGGGACGCGGACGGGCCCGAGACGGCGGCGGTGACGTACGCCGGGCCGAAAAACGACCATAGGGGGCTTCTGCCCCTTACGTGCTGTATGCACTTAGATGCAGAGTGCAGCTAAAACGTGGATACGCAGGTACGTCTGCCCGTTCACGCCGCGCCATTCCTCCTGCTCGATGTGATCCTTCTCGCGCTCCCGGCATGCAACCGGGCCCCCGGGACGGCGGGGCGGGAGGCCGACGGAGCGTGGCGGCGGCCAGTGCGTGGAGATCGCCGGATCCCCCCGCGCCACCATCGCGATCCGCGACTCCAGGACCCCCGTGGGGCCGATGCTCACCATCGGCCCCGCCACCTTCACCCGCTTCGTGTCCTGGGTCGGCTACAGCCGCTGGATGATCGTGCCGGTCGCCAGGCCGCCGCCCGCGCACATGGTGATGAGCGCGAACTCCTTGTCCGCTCGCTCCAGCTCGTGCAGAGCGGTGGTGATCAGGCGGGCGCCCGTCGCCCCCACCGGGTGGCCCAGCGCAATCGCACCGCCGTTGACGTTGACCTTCTCCAGGTCCTGCTCGAAGACCTGGGCCCAGCTCAGCACCACGGATGCGAACGCCTCGTTGATCTCCACGAGGTCGATGTCCTTCAGGGACATCCCCGCCTTGCCCAGCACCGCGCGCGTCGCGTCGATGGGGCCGTCCAGGTGGAAGTGCGGGTCGGCGCCGACCAGGGCCTGGGCGACGATCCGCGCCCTCGGCCTCAGTTTCAGGGCGCGAGCCATCCGTTTCGAGACCCACATGATCGCCGCCGCGCCGTCGGAGATCTGCGAGGAGTTGCCCGCCGTGTGGATCGCCTTCGGCATCACCGGCTTCAGGCCGGACAGGGCCTCCGCGGACGTGTCGCGAAGTCCCTCGTCCTTGTCGACCAGCCGCCACATGCCCTGCCCGGCGTGCTGCTCCTCCTCGGTCGTGGGCACCTGCACGGCGAAGGTCTCCCGCTTGAAACGTTCCTCCGCCCAGGCGAGGGCCGCCCGCTCCTGGGACCGCAGGCCGAGGGCGTCGACGTCCTCGCGCGTCAGGCCCCGGTGCCGGGCGATGCGCTCGGCCGCCTCGAACTGGTTGGGCAGGTCGACGTTCCACTCGTCGGGGAACGGCTTGCCGGGGCCGTGCTTGGAGCCGGAGCCCAGCGGGACCCGGGACATCGCCTCGACGCCGCAGCTGATCCCCACGTCGATCACGCCCGCCGCGACCATGTTGGCCACCATGTGGGACGCCTGCTGGGAGGAGCCGCACTGGCAGTCGACGGTCGTGGCCGCCGTCTCGTAGGGGAGGCCCATGGTCAGCCAGGCCGTGCGCGCGGGGTTCATGGACTGCTCGCCGGCGTGTGTCACCGTGCCGCCGACGATCTGCTCGACGGCGTCGGCGGGGATGCCGGTGCGGCCGAGGAGTTCACGGTAGGTCTCGCCCAGCAGGTAGGCGGGATGCAGGTTGGCGAGCGCGCCGCCGCGCTTGCCGATCGGGGTGCGGACGGCTTCGACGATCACGGGTTCGGCGGCCATGGGTGCGGGTCCTCTCCGAGAGGGCTCTCCTCCAGAACTAGTACGCGTTCTAGTTCTGTTGAGCAGTCTGCTGACGTGACGTCCATCACCGCAAGGGTCTTGCAGGTGCCGAGGGTGCGATCTGTGCGACTTCCGCACCGATTGGGGCCGCCTTACCCCTTGCGCCTTGTAGAACCCGTTACTACCTTCACGGCACCCGCTGATGGACCGTCAGATGGCTGGAGACGCCGATGCCCTGTCCAGCGCTGCCCGACGGGTTCGACCTCACCGACCCCGACCTGCTGCACCACCGCGTGCCCCTCCCGGAGTTCGCCGAACTGCGCCGGACCGAACCGGTCCGCTGGATCCCGCAGCCGCACGGCGTCGCGGGCTTCGCCGACACCGGCTACTGGGCCGTCACCCGGCACGCCGACGTCAAGCACGTCTCCACCCACCCCGAACTCTTCTCCTCCTACCTCAACACCGCGATCATCCGCTTCAACGAGCACATCCAGCGCGACGCGATCGACGCGCAGCGGCTGATCCTGCTCAACATGGATCCACCGGAACATACGCGGGTACGCCAGATAGTGCAGCGCGGGTTCACGCCACGCTCCATCCGTGCCCTGGAGGACCGGCTGCGCGCCCGCGCCGAGGCGATCGTCGCCGCCGCCCGTGCCCGCTCGGGGCCCTTCGACTTCGTCACCGAGGTCGCCTGTGAACTGCCCCTGCAGGCCATCGCCGAGCTGATCGGCGTCCCGCAGGAGGACCGGTCCAAGATCTTCGACTGGTCGAACAAGATGATCGCGTACGACGACCCGGAGTACGCCATCACGGAGGAGGTCGGCGCCCGGTCGGCCACCGAGATCATCGCCTACGCCATGAACATGGCCGCCGACCGCAAGCGGTGCCCGGCCGACGACATCGTGACGACCCTGGTGGCGGCGGAGGACGAGGGCAACCTGAACTCCGACGAGTTCGGCTTCTTCGTGCTCATGCTGTCGGTGGCCGGCAACGAGACCACCCGCAACGCCATCACCCACGGCATGCACGCCTTCCTCACCCACCCCGGGCAGTGGGACCTCTTCACGCGCGAGCGCCCCTCCACCACGGCCGAGGAGATCGTCCGCTGGGCGACTCCGGTCAACGCCTTCCAGCGGACGGCGACCCAGGACACGGAACTGGGCGGTGTGCTGGTCAGGAAGGGCGACCGGGTCGGCCTGTTCTACGCCTCCGCCAACCACGACCCCGAGGTCTTCACCGGCCCCGACACCTTCGACATCACCCGCGACCCCAATCCCCACCTGGGCTTCGGCGGAGGCGGCCCCCACTTCTGCCTCGGCAAGTCCCTGGCCGTCCTGGAGATCGACCTGATCTTCAACGCGCTGGCCGACGCGATGCCCGGGCTGCGCCTGTCGGGCGACCCCCGACGCCTGCGCTCGGCCTGGATCAACGGGGTGAAGGAGCTGAGGGTCGTCGCCGAGTGAGCCGTGGCACCGCTCACTCCCGGCCGGACGCCACCAGCGCCAGTACGGCCGAGACCAGCGCCGCGACCAGCAGCGGGACGCCGAGGCCGTGGTGCAGGACCAGCCACCCGCCCAGACAGGCGCCGCCGGCCATCGCGAACGCGGCGGTCGCGCGGCGCGGGGACCGGCGGCCCGTGCCGTCGCCGAGCCGGGACTCGGAGGCCAGGGCGGTCAGGGTCATGGTCAGGACGGTGGTGGTGAGGTCGGGCACGCCCAGTTTGCGGACCGTGGCGTTGCGCAGGCCCATCGCGAAGCCCGTGAGGGCGATCAGGGCGTACCGGGTGCCCTCGGTGTCCGGCCAGGCGAAGGCCACCGCCGCCGACCCGCCGACCAGCACCGCCTCCGCCGCCAGGGTCAGCCGGGCCCACCGGCGGCGGGAGTGACGGCCGTGGCGGGCCGCCACCCGGCCGCCGGTCACCGCGCCCAGCAGGAAGCAGGCCAGGGACGCGGCCGTGTGCGGCACGGAGAAGCCGGGGGCGCCGGCCGCGGCGAAACCGAGGACGACGACGTTGCCGGTCATGTTGGCGGTGAAGACCCGGCCCAGGCCCAGATAGCTGACGGCATCGATCAGGCCGCTGACCACGGTCAGCGTCAGCAGCACGGTCGTCAGTCGCAGCCCGCGCGTCTCCGGGTCCCGCGCCGGTGGTGTCGGCGTCGTCATCGCCCCTCCGAAGAGACAGCAGAGAAGAGACAGAAGATGAGGGGACGCTTCCCGCGCTGCCCGGGGACTCCCGGGCATCCGCCGGTATCACTCGTATCAGGGGAAAAGCAGTCCGGTCGGCCCATCGCCCGGACATGCGAGCGCACCCCCGCCCGGAGGGGCGAGGGTGCGGACCGCTGTGTCTGGGAGGGGCGGCTCAGTACCAGCCGTTGGCCTGCCAGAAGTTCCAGGCCTGGGCCGGGCTGCCGTAGCGGGAGTTCATGTAGTCCAGGCCCCACTTGATCTGGGTGGCCGGGTTGGTCTTCCAGTCGGCGCCGGCGGAGGACATCTTCGAAGCCGGCAGGGCCTGGACCAGGCCGTAGGCGCCGGAGGAGCTGTTGGTGGCGGAGGGGTTCCAGCCACTCTCGTGAGAGACGATCTTGCTGAACGCGTTGAACTGGGCGGCGTCCGGGATCATCTGGTGCGCGATCGCCTGAGCGGAGGAGGCCGACGCGGGGGCGGCCTGGGCGGGCGCCGCGGTCAGGGCCATACCGACGGTGGCGGCGGCCACGGCGGCGGTCGTGAGGGCCTTCTTCGGGGAAGCGATGCGGCGGATGAAAGAGACGGACACGAAGAACCTCTTGCGTCGGGGACGGGGGATCGCCCGCATGGGACGGACCACGCGCTGTGGCCGCATGCGTCGGCGCCGCGACCCGAGTGGGCGTTGGCGCCTGGCGACGTCGTCCAGATAAGCAGCCCGGGAACGTGTCCGCAATGACCCCCTTTACTAGTTGTGGCCGGATCAGCGAGGAACGTCCATTGTGTGGCTTGGGTCTCAATCCCCAGGTCGGAAGGGGTGCACCATGGGGCAAATAGGACAGTCGACCCTACGGCCCTCCGTCGTAGGTGACGTGGGTCATGTGGGGTGCTTCACCGACTCGCTCACGGCCCGCAGCCGGCCCCTCACCGTCCGGGAGCGTCGAAAGTGACCGCGGTCTCAAAGGCGGCCCGCCGCGTGGCCCGGCGCAGGGCCCGCAGCACGGCCGGGCCGAGGACCAGGGTCAGCGCGACCGTGCAGACGGCCCGGCCCAGGTCCCAGCCGAGCGAGGTGGCCACGCAGTAGGCGACGAAACGGGCCAGGTTGGTGCCGACCGGGGCACCGGCGTCGAAGGAGATGTTCGAGGCCGCGGTGGACAGGAAGGGCCAGCCGGCCAGGTTCATGACCGTGCCGTAGGCGAAGGCCGCGAGGAAGCCGTAGCCGGCGAGCATCAGCAGCTCGATCCGGCCGCGCCACCTCCCCCGAAGCCCCGACTCCGCGCGAGCAGGCGCCGACGTACCGCCCGGCAGCAGCCCGGCGCCCATGGCGAACCAGCCCATCGACAGCATCTGGAACGGCAGCCACGGCCCCACCCCGCCCGTGAGCAGCGCCGACGCGAACATCGTCACCGAGCCCAGCGCGAACCCGAAGCCGGGGCCCAGCACCCGCCCGCTGAGCACCATCAGGAAGAACATCGGCTCGATCCCCGCCGTGCCCGCGCCGATCGGGCGCAGCGCCGCGCCCGTCGCGGCCAGCACGCCCAGCATGGCCACGGCCTTCGGTCCCAGCGCCGACTCCGAGATCGTCGCCGCCACGACCGCCACCAGCAGCACCAGCAGACCCGCGAAGAGCCAGGGCGCGTCCTGCGCGTGGGCGCTCAGCTGCGAGGACGGCGGCGCGAGGAAGGGCCAGCAGAAGGCCACCACCCCCACCGCGCTGGTCATCGCCAGCGCGGCGAGCGAGCGGGGGCCGAGCCGGACGGCACGCACCCGTGCGGTGCGGCTCATGCCAGGGCCTCCCGCACCTCGGTCACGGTCAGCCACCGCTGCGGGGCCAGGATCTTCGTCACCTGCGGGGCGAAGGACGGCGAGGACACCACGATGTCGTCCGTCGGGCCGTCGGCTATCACCTCGCCCTCGGCGAGCAGCACCACCCGGTGGGCCAGCTCGGCGGACAGCTCCACGTCATGCGTGGCCAGCACGATCGCATGCCCCTCGGCCGCCAGCTCGCGCAGTACGGCGACCAGGCGGGCCTTGGCCGCGTAGTCCAGGCCGCGGGTCGGCTCGTCCAGCAGGAGAAGGGGAGGACGGGCGGTCAGGATCACGGCCAGCGCGAGCGCCAGGCTCTGGCCCTCGGACAGGTCCCGGGGGTGGGTGGCGTCCGCGATGTCCGGCAGGAGCCGGGACACCAGGGCCCGGCAGGTGCCGGGCGCGGCACCCGCGTCCCGGTCGGCGGCGGCGCACTCGGCGGCGACCGTGTCGGCGTACAGCAGGTCGCGGGGATCCTGGGGGACGAGACCGACCTGGCGCAGGAGATCCCCGGGCGGGGTGCGGTGGGGAACCAGTCCGCCGGCCAGGACGGTCCCGCCCGACGGCTCCACCAGTCCGACGAGCGAGCCGAGCAGGGTGGACTTCCCGGCGCCGTTACGGCCCATGAGGGCGATGGTCTCGCCGGGCGCCACCGTCAGGTCCACGTCGCGGAGTGCCTGGACACGGTCGCGGCGGACGGAGAGGGAACGGACCTCGGCGACGTGCGCCACGGGGGCGGGGACGGGGCCAGGGGAGGGGAAGCGGCGCCGGAAGAGGGACCGGCGCCCGGTGCCGGCCGGGCGCGCTGCCGCCGGCCGGGGCCGCCCGGCCGCCCCGGGGGCGCGGGTGCCCGCGGCCGCGGTGGCGTGACCTTCCCCGGCTGCGGCGCCCCGGTGGGGCCGTGCGGCCAGGCGTTCCCGCAGGCCGGCGGCGCGGCGGCGGGCGTCACGGACGGTCAGCGGGAGGGGGGACCAGCCGGCCAGCCGGCCCAGGGCCACCACCGGCGGGTACACCGGGGAGACGGCCATCACCTCGGCCGGGGTGCCGGTGACCGGGGCGGCGCCCGGTGCGGGCAGCAGGATGACGCGGTCGGCGTACTGGACCACCCGCTCCAGCCGGTGTTCGGCCAGCAGAACCGTCGTGCCCAGGTCGTGCACCAGCCGTTGCAGCACGGCCAGCACCTCCTCCGCGGCGGCCGGGTCCAGCGCCGAGGTCGGCTCGTCCAGGACCAGCACCCGCGGGTGCGGGGTGAGCACCGAGCCGATCGCGACCCGCTGCCGCTGCCCGCCGGAGAGCGTGGCGATCGCGCGGTCGCGCAGTCCGGCGAGGCCCAGCAGGTCGAGCGTCTCCTCGACCCGGCGCCGCATCACCCCCGGGGCGAGCCCCAGCGACTCCATGCCGTAGGCGAGTTCGTCCTCCACGGTGTCCGTCACGAAGTGCGCGAGCGGATCCTGGCCCACCGTGCCGACCACGTCGGCGAGGTCCCGGGGCTGGTGCGTACGGGTGTCCCGGCCGGCCACCGTCACGCGACCGCGCAGCGTGCCGCCGGTGAAGTGCGGGACCAGCCCGCTGACCGCGCCCAGCACCGTCGACTTGCCGACCCCGGACGGACCGGCCAGCAGCACCAGTTCACCCTCGGACACCTCGAAGTCGGCGCCCGCGACGGTGGGTCCGGCGGCGCCCTCGTACGTCACGCTGACATCCTCGAAGCGGATCATGAGTGCTCCCTGGAGACGGACCGGGCGACGGACTTGGGGACGGCGAAAGCGGGCAGCAGGGCGAGCAGGACGGCCGCGGCGGGCCAGAGCGGGAGCGTCGGGGCGACGAGGGGTACGACGCCGGGATGCAGCGCCTGCGGATCCCGGGCGGAGGCGAGCGCCAGCAGCGCGGCCACCGCGGCCCCAGAGCCCGTGACCAGCCAGGCGCGCCAGTCCCACGGGTCCGGGCGGTACCGCGTGCGCGGCGAACGCCGGCCGCCCAGCCGCAGTCCCGCGAGCGCGGCGACGGCTCCGGCGAGCAGCAGGGGAACGCCGTACCCACCCCCTTCGGCCGTCAGCAGCCCGTACGTTCCCGCGCACACGCCGAGCAGGCCGCCGAGGGTGAGCGCGGCCGTCGTACGGCGGACACGGGCGGGAACCTCGGCGGTACGGCCGTAGCCGCGGGCCTCCATCGCGGCGGCCAGCGCCACCGAGCGCTCCAACGCGCCCTCCAGGACCGGCAGTCCGACCTGGAGCAGGCCCCGTACGCCCCGGTCCGGGCGGCCGCGCAGCCGACGGGCCGCGCGCAGCCGCTGGACGTCCGCGATCAGGTGGGGCGCGAAGGTGAGGGCGACGACCACGGCCACGCCCGTCTCGTACAGCGCGCCGGGCAGGGACTTGAGCAGGCGGGTGGGGCCGGCCAGGGCGTTCGCCGCGCCGACGCAGGTGAGGAGCGCGGCGAGCTTCAGCCCGTCGTAGGCGGCGAAGAGCACCGCCTCCGCGGTCACCCTGCCGCCCAGCCGGATGCCCTGCGCCCAGTGCGGCAGCGGAACCTCGGGCAGGGTCAGGAGGGTGTGCGTGCCGGGGATGGGGGAGCCGAGGGCCACCGCGAACAGGACGCGGATGAGGATGACGGCGAGGGCGAGCCGGGCGAAGCCGCTGTAGGAGCGGGACCAGGGGGCGGGGGAGCGGTGCGTTGCCACGACGTAGGCGGAGGCGGCCGTGAGGAGGGCGAGGAGCAGCGGATTGGTGGTGCGGGTGGCGGCGGTGCCGAGCGAGAGGGCCCACAGCCACCAGGCCCCGGGGTGCACCGCGCTCCGGCTCCCGAAGGGGCCGCCCACCGGCGTCGGCCGGCTGCCGTGACCGGCGGGGCTGCTGCCGTGACCGGCCGGGTGCCTGCCGCGACCGGCGGTGCTGCTGCCGTCCCGGTCCCACGGCCTGCCGTCACGGCGCGCACGGGTGTGCGGCGCCCGCGGCTTCACGGGAGCGCTGGGCAGCGCCCGATCGGCCGTGACGGGCCCGCACGGGCCCGACTGGCCGCACGCGGACGTCTGTCGACAGGGGCACGACTGGCCGCCGCGCTCGCACGTCTGCCCGCGCTCGCACGTCTGCCCGCGCTCGCACGTCTGCCGGCACGGGCGCGACTGGCCGCACGGGCACGTCAGCCCGCGCGCGGACGTCCGGCGGCACGGGCACGGCTGGCCGTGCTCGTACGACTCTCCGCGCTCGCACCTCGGCCCGCACTCACCCGGACTCATCGCGCCGCCGCCGCCGTGCCTGCCAGGCCGCGGCCGCCGCGAGCAGGGCGACCGCACCGGCGCCGATCGGCAGACCCAGCGAGGGGCCGCTGTCCCGCGGGCCGCTCTTCTCCTTCGTGGCACCCCGCGCGGTGACCTGCTCGCCGCACCCCTTCGCCGGATACCCGGCGATCGCGCACAGCAGGGCGTTGGCGTCGTAGCGCAGCGGCTTGGCAACGGCGGCCAGCGCGTCCGCGCTCGTCGCGTCCGACGGCACCCGCGCACACGCCGTACGCCGGCCCGGCGGTGTCTCGCCGGACGGCGCGTCCGCGCCCGTGCCGAAGTCGAGGACCAGAGCCACCCGCTTCGTCCCGGACTTCGCGGGCGTACCCGCGCAGATCGTGTCGAAGTCCGCCGTCCCGCGCGGCCGGCTGGCGTCCGCGGAGTCCGCGCTCACCGCGAACCGGAAGCCCTGGACCGCGCCGTCGTCGGGGCGCGCCAGCGACGGGCCCTGCGTGGCGTAGGTCCAGTGGCCGCCGGCGCGCTCCCAGAAGGACCAGTAGCGGTAGCCGGCGGCGCCGGCCGGCCCGGCGGAGCCGAGGAGCAGCAGCGTGGCCAGGAGTGCCGGCACGGTACGGCGGACGGCGGTCACGGCTGCCGCTTCTTCCGGCCGCTGAGCAGGAAGCCGACGCCGATACCGGCGACGAGGCAGGCGCCGACGGTCCACCAGACGCCGCTCTTCGAGTCCGCCTTGTCGGCCTTGTCTGCCTTCTCCGCCGCCTGGTGCTCGCCGGAGTCCAGGCGCGGGGCAGGGCCCAGCGCGTTGAGGGAACCGACCAGGCTGGTGCCGTCGAAGTCCCCCGGCTGCTCCCCGACCGCGTGCGCGGCGAGGATCAGCTGGGCGTACGCGGCCGGGCCGCTCTGCGTGGCCCACTGGCCGGCGTTCTTCTCCAGCCAGGCGTACGCCTTCTTCGCGGGTGCGGTCCGGCCGTCCGCGGCGAGCGCGACGACGGTGTCCGCGGTGTTGCCGAAGTCGGGCTGGTCCTCGGCACCGGCGAGGGTGGACGTCAGGTGGCCGGTCTTCGTGACGGCCGCCGCCAGGTAGGCGCCGGCGTTGTCGGCCAGTTGCTGCCGGGTGAGGTGGCCGGCCGCCACGCAGGCGTCCTTCGCGGGGGCCCTGCCGGCCTCCGCCACGAAGCCCTTGCCGAGCGCACCCAGCAGACCGGCCGCGGTCGCGTCCGCGTTGGCGGACAGTTCGCCCTTCTTGCCCTTCTGGTAGGCGAGGGCGCCGCCGCCGTCCCGGTCGCAGGGCACGGCCCAGGCGGGCAGCGCGTCGTACGGGGACCTGCCGGACTTGCGGACGTCCGCCGGGTCCGTGCCGGCCGCGGTGAGCGCGCCGATGACGGCGGCGGTGGAGTTGGCGTCGCTCGGGTCGCCCGCGTAGTAGCCCCAGCCGCCGTCCTTGTTCTGCACGGACCTCAGCCAGTTCACGGCCTTGGTCACGGCGGCGCCGTGCCCGCCGGTGGCGGCGAGGGCCTGTGCGGCGGCGGCCGTGTTGTTGGTGTCGGCCTTGGTCCTGGCGTCGCAGGGCTCGGCGGGGGCGGCGCGGAAGGGGGCGAAGGAGCCGTTCGCGCACTGCTGTCCGGTGAGCCAGTCCACGGCCTCGGCGGCCGGCCGGTAGCCGAGCGTCCGCTGGGCGAGCAGGGTCAGCGACTGCCGCCACACGCCGTCGTTCGTCGGGTCCCCCTTGCCGTACAACCCGGACGGGAGCGTCACCTTCGGGGACGGGGACGGGCCGGCGGCCGTGGCGGGCGCGGCGGCGGCCAGCACGCCTACGGCGGCGAGAGCCGCGGCACTGCGGCGGACGTTCATGGTCGGCGACTGCCTCTCCTGCGGGGAGCCGGGCAGCGCGGGGTGACCCCGGCGGCTCGGCTCCGTGAACCTCGACGATGCGGTGCGCGTGGACCGTCGGCGCACGCGAGCCGGTCAACGTCCCGTCCGAGGCGGTCCGGCGCGCCGTCAGGGGGCCGGGGCCGCTGCACGGACCGGGGCATCCCCGGCCCGGGCGAAGCCGAGAGCCTGGGGAAGGATCGGCGCCGGAATTGCACCGGCTTCCCCCGTACGGGTGTGATGACGACTCGGGTCACTTTACCGGCCGCTCCGCGCGGGCCAGGGGGTGGCCGTGGGCACAGGGGCGCGGTGACCGGGGTCACCGCCCCGCGGGCGGTCGTTCAGGCCGCGTACGTCGCGGCCGTCGGCGTCACCGTCGCCGTCAGGTGGCGGGCCATGCGGCGCAGGGTCTCCTCGCACTCCGCGGCGTCCTCACCCGTCGCCACCCAGTGGGCCAGGCGGTCGGCGGGGTCCGCGTGCGCGGCCGCCGTCACCGGGTCGCCGGTCCGCCGGGTGAGGACCATGCGCTCGGCGGCCGGCTCGTCCGCGGCGGCGGGGTCCAGCCGCAGGTGGGTCAGGCGGCCGGTCGTGGCCGGGTAGGCGAACTGGACGGCGGCGGCCCGCTGGCGGGTCGGGGTCACGTCCGGGTGCCGACCGGTGGCCAGCGCGGCGGCGGCCCCGGCCAGGTCGACCCCGGTGGCCCGCTCCACCAGCAGCGGGATCAGGTCGCCGGGCAGGTGCGGGGCCACGCCCAGGACGCGGGGGCCGCGGGCGGTGAGCCGCAGGGTGAGGTGCGCGACCGTGTGGGTGAGGCCGAGGGCGCGCACGGCCCGCTCGACGCACTGGCGCAGGAACCGGTTGTGCAGCAGCCCGTCGTGGGCGTGGACGCAGTGCCGCAGCGGGCGGCGGGCGGGCGGCGGACCGGGGGTCGTACGGGTGAGTGCGACGATGCGGACCTCGTCGTCCAGTACGACGGCCTCCGCGGACACCAGCGGCCCGTCCGCGTCGTCGGGGTCCTCGGGCGTGGCCGTCGGCACCCTGTGCCGCGTCAGCAGCGCCCGTAACGCCACGGGGTCGGCGCAGGCCGCCGCCGTCTCGTACGGCAGGCCCGGCAGGCCCAGCCGGGCGGCGATCCGCGCGGCGCTGACCAGGTGTTCCCCCGACCAGGTCAGCACGCCGCCGACCGGGTCCCCGGCCGTGTACCGCAGCACCGCCTCGGCCGTCCGTGCCTCGGCAGGGTCGGCCGCGAGATGGCCGGCCAGATACGGGCGCGCCCAGGCGGGCGGGTCCTGATCGACGAGCAGCACCGGGTGGACCGCGGCGATCCGCGCCAACGGGAACTCGCCGCAGAAGTCCTGGCCGCCGGCCCCGAGAAGGACGACAGGCTGTGCCATGGGTGCCCCGACCTTCCGCGGGGGGAAGGCGGTCGAGAAAACGCCCCCGGTGCCGCTCCCCCATAGGCGGCACCCGGGGCGGGATCTTGCTCTCCGTGCAGTGATCCTCACCCACCGCGCCCTCAACTGTCAACGATAGCTGCCTAATTGTGCAGGGAGTGTTGTCACGCTGGTCGGCGAACGGGCGAGCGGGTAGCCTCGCGCCCAGCCACCGAACGGATGACACGCCCAGGGGGGACCTCGGTGAGTGACGCCTACGCCGCGTTGGCCGATGTCCTGGGCCGGCTCGGCGAGCTGACCGGCCGGCCCGGTCGGCTGCCGGAGGCTCTCGACGTGGCCGGCCTGTCGTACCGCACCGGTATCCCCGTGGGCACCGTCGTCGAACTGCTCCGCGGAGGGCGGACCGTCGAGACCTGCCTGGCCCAACGCGTGCGCCAGCGACTGGACTTCGTCCGGGAGAGCCGGCGCCGGCCGGACGGCAAGCGGTACTCGCTGGACGAGCTGGCCAGGATCGCCGGAACCAGCCGGCAGTGGCTGAGCGAGTGGCGCAAGAGCGGGATGCCGAGCCTGGAACACGCCGACCGGCTGCGCCGGTTCTTCGGCCTGCCCGCGGGATTCTTCACGGCGGACGAGCCGGAGGCGCTGCACGCGGCCCTGCAGCCGGTGCTGCAGGACCTGGAGGCGCAGGCGGACCCGCTGCTGCGGCTGCGCGAGTGCGGGCTGGTACGGCTGGCCGCCCGGGCCCCGCAGATGAACGCCCGGCAGCTCGCCACCCTGGCCGACCTGGCCGAGATGATCATCGCCTCGGAGCGGGCGGCGGACACCGGCCGCGCCTGACCCCTCCGACGCACCGGGGCACCCGCGGTGTGTCGCGGAAGCCCGCGCCCGCCCGCCCGGCCGACGGCGGAACCCGGTGCGGCGGCCGTTGTCACACCGCCACGTACGCCACCGGCCCGCTCCCCGGCACCGGCTCCGCGCGTCCCTGCTTCACCAGCCGCCGCAGGTGCGACTCGGCCTCCGAAACCGCGATGTTCCTCGACCCGTAGGGGATGTCGGCCCAGGGGCGGTTCCACTCCATGCGCTCGGCGAGCTGCCAGGGGGTGAGGGGCTCGGCGAGGAGGGCGAGGAGGTTGGACAGACGGCTCTCGTGGTGGCCGAGCAGCACCCGTACCCGCCCGGGGCCGTCGGTGAAGGCGTGCTGGTGGGCCGGGAGGATCTCGGCGGGGGAGAGCCGGCCGATCCGCTCCAGGGAGTCGAGGTAGTCGCCGAGCGGATCGGTGACGGTCGCGTCGTCCGGGTCCTCGTACAGCCCGATGTGCGGGGTGATTCCGGGCAGCAGGTGATCACCGCTGAACAGCCGCCCGTGGCCCGGCAGCCGGCCCGGATGCTCCTCCTCCAGGTGCAGGCAGACATGGCCCGGCGTGTGCCCCGGGGTCCAGATCGCGCGCAGCCGGCGGCCCGGCAGGTCGAGCAGCTCGCCCGGGACGATGTCCCGGTCCGGCAGGGCGGGGGAGAGCCCGGGCAGCGTCCGGCCGCGCGGCGCCCGCAACGGGGCGACGTGCTCCTCGGGCGCGCCGGCCGCCGTCAACTTGGCGGCCATGTACGAGAACCAGCGCTCCGGCCGGCTCTCCCGCGCCCGGCGCACGATCGCCGCGTCGGCCGCGTGCAGCGCCACCCAGGCGCCGGAGGCCTCGCGCACCCGCGCGGACAGTCCGTGGTGGTCGGGGTGGTGGTGGGTGACGACGACGCCGTACACCTCCCGGACCGCCGTACCGCACTCCGCCAGCCCCGCCGCGAGCGTGTCCCAGGAGTCGGGGTCGTCCCAGCCGGTGTCGATCAGCACCGGGCCCCGGCCGGTGTCCACCACGTACACCAGCGTGTGGCCGAGGGGGTTGTCCGGGATGGGCACCTGGACGGACCGTACGCCCCCGCCGTGATCGAACGTCGTCACCATCGATCCCCGCCCCCTCCGCCGCACGGCCATTGCCCACTATAACTAGAACTGGTATCAGTTCTGAAACAGCGTCAGAAAGTTGCGGTGCGGCGGGAGGCTTCCGGTCATGACCGAGCTCGTGGAACACGGACAGCTGTTCATCGGCGGGGAGTTGACCGACCCCCTGGGCCGGGAGGTCATCGAGGTGGTCTCCCCGCACACCGAGGAGGTCATCGGCCGGGTGCCGCACGCCTCCGGGGGGGACGTGGACCGGGCGGTCGCCGTGGCGCGCCGCGCCTTCGACGAGGGGCCCTGGCCGCGCGCCACGCCGGAGGAGCGGATCGAGGTCGTCACCCGCATCAAGGACGGCATCGCCGCCCGGCACGAGGAGATCGCCCGGGTGATCTCCTCCGAGAACGGCTCGCCCTACTCCTGGAGCGTCCTCGCCCAGGCGCTCGGCGCGA
The DNA here is from genome assembly GCF_040647235.1 of Streptomyces sp. NPDC042638. Taxonomy (NCBI): domain Bacteria; kingdom Bacillati; phylum Actinomycetota; class Actinomycetes; order Kitasatosporales; family Streptomycetaceae; genus Streptomyces; species Streptomyces sp. NPDC042638. Next base: position 87,436 of record NZ_JBEZBT010000017.1, on the reverse strand, counting down.
TGATGGTGTGGGACGCGGCGATCCGGGTCGCCCGGGACTTCACTTACGAGGAGCGCCGGGACGGAGCCCTCGGGCCGATCCTGGTCCGCCGCGAACCGGTCGGCGTCGTCGCCGCCGTGGTCCCCTGGAACGTCCCGCAGTTCGTCGCCGCCGCCAAGCTCGCGCCGGCCCTGCTGACCGGCTGCACGGTCGTCCTCAAGCCGTCCCCGGAGTCCCCGCTGGACGCCTACCTGCTCGGCGAGATCGCGCGCGAGGCGGGGCTGCCCGAGGGTGTGCTGTCGATCCTCCCCGCCGACCGGGAGGTCAGTGAGTACCTGGTCGCCCACCCCGGCGTCGACAAGGTCTCCTTCACCGGCTCGGTCGCGGCCGGCAGGCGGGTGATGGAGGTCGCCGCCCGCAACCTCACCCGGGTCACCCTGGAACTGGGCGGCAAGTCGGCGGCGCTGGTGCTGCCGGACGCGGACCTGGCGGCGGCCGTGTCCGGGATCGTCCCGGCGGCCTGGATGAACAACGGCCAGGCGTGCGTGGCCCAGACCCGCATCCTCGTCCCGCGTGCCCGCTACGACGAGTTCGCCGACGCCTTCGCCCAGGCGGCGGGCGCGCTCAGGGTCGGCGACCCGCTCGACCCGGCCACCCAGGTCGGCCCGCTGGTCGCCCGCCGCCAGCAGCAGCGCAGCCTCGACTACATCCGCGTCGGCCAGGAGGAGGGCGCCAAGGTCCTCACCGGCGGCGGCCGTCCGCGGGGCCTGGAGCGCGGCTGGTACGTCGAACCGACGCTCTTCGGCGACGTCGACAACTCCATGCGCATCGCCCGCGAGGAGATCTTCGGCCCGGTGATCTGCCTTCTCCCCTACGGCGACGAGCGGGAGGCCGTGCGCGTCGCCAACGACTCCGACTACGGCCTGTCCGGCAGTGTGTGGACGGCCGACGTGGCACACGGCACCGACATCGCCCGGCAGGTCCGCACCGGTACGTACTCCGTGAACACCTTCAGCCTGGACATGCTCGGCCCGTTCGGCGGCTACAAGAACTCGGGCGTGGGCCGGGAGTTCGGCCCGGAGGGGTACGGCGAGTACCTGGAGCACAAGATGATCCACCTCCCGGCGGGAGCGTGAGCATGGGCGACCGCTGGCACGTCGAGGTCGACCGCTCCGTCTGCATCGGCTCGGCCCAGTGCCTCCACCACGCCCCCGGCGGCTTCCGCCTGGACTCGGCCCGCCAGTCCCACCCCGCCGAGCCGGAGACGGACGCGAGCGAACAGATCCTGGCGGCGGCGGAGAGCTGCCCGGTGGAGGCCATCGTGATCACCCTGCTGGGCGCCGGGGAGGCGGTGTTCCCGCCGGAGGAGTAGGGCGGAGCGGGGCGGGGCTGGAGCGGGGCGGGGCCGTCGGTCGCAGTAGGCGGGGCCGCCGGCCGCGGCAGTGGGAAACTGGTGCGAAATGGGGGGTTCTGTCGCGCATCACCGTTCTATGCTGGTATCAGCCTACGAGGCGAGTGAGGGAGTCCAACCGGAGTAGCCGACTCAGGCGAGACGCGCAAGCATCCGCCCGGGCCGACAGCGACGGTCGGGCTGAGAGGCCGGAAGGCAGCAGTCAGGCCTGACGACGACCCCCATGACCTGATCCGGACCATGCCGGCGAAGGGAACCCGTCTCGTAGGTCTTTCGCGTTCCCCCGGACGCACGCGGACGGGGGGACGCGGTCATCCGCGGGGGGCCGGCTCCGTCAGGTCGATCAGCCGGCACACCGTCTCGATGTCGATCTTCACCTGGGCGATGGAGGCACGGCCGGAGAGCCAGGTGACGAGCGCCGAGTGCCAGGTGTGCTCGATCACCCGGACCGCCGAGAGCTGCTCGGCGGTGGGGTTCTCCAGCCCCACGGCGTCCAGGATGATCGCCGTGGTCTGGCGGGAGACCTGGTCGACCTCGGGCGAGACGCTGCGGTCGGCGAAGGTCAGGGCGCGGACCATCGCGTCGGCCAGATGCGGCTCGCGCTGGAGCGCCCGGAAGGCGCGCATCAACGTCTCCGCCACCCGTTCGGCCGCCGTGTCACCCGCCGGCGGCTTCTTCCGCAGGGTGCCGTGCATGTGCTCCAGCTGGTCCTGCATGGTGGCGACCAGCAGGTGCACCTTGGACGGGAAGTAGCGGTACAGCGTGCCGAGGGCGACCTGGGAGGACTCGGCGACCTCGCGCATCTGCACGGCGTCGAACCCGCCCCGGCTGGCCAGCTGGGCGCTGGCGTGCAGGATCCTGCGGCGGCGGGCCTCCTGCCGCTCGGTGAGGGGCGGGGTGGCCGGACGCGACGTACTGGCTTCCGCAGGCATGGGTCCCGTTCCGTGACAGTCGGTGAGGGGGTCTGTAGGGCTCGTGATCAGCCGGCATGGCAGGGCCGCGCGCCGTGGCGCGAATCACCTGCTGCACTGCTCACAGCGCCCCTACCTGCCGGTAGATTCAGAGCCTCTCGAACGATCAAGTCTGAAACTTGTTCTAGATTAGCGTCCCGTCGTAGTCTCGCGGGACAGTGCAGGCAGAAGGGGGCACGGAGTGACCGCTGAGGCCCGGGAAGCGGGTGCCGGCCAGGAACCCGCCTCCGACGGGGAGCGACCGCTCGACATCGCACTCCTCACCTACAAGGGGAACCCTTTCTGCGGGGGACAGGGTGTCTACGTACGGCACCTCTCGCGCGAGCTGGCCCGCCTCGGGCACCGCGTGGAGGTCATCGGCTCCCAGCCGTACCCGGTCCTGGACGAGGGCTACCCGCGGCTCACCCTCACCGAGCTGCCCAGCCTCGACCTCTACCGCCAGCCCGACCCCTTCCGCACCCCCAGGCGGGAGGAGTACCGGGACTGGGTCGACGCCCTGGAGGTCGCGACCATGTGGACCGGCGGCTTCCCCGAACCGCTGACCTTCTCCCTGCGCGCCCGCCACCACCTGCGCGCCCGGCGCGGCGAGTTCGACGTCGTCCACGACAACCAGACCCTCGGCTACGGGCTGCTGGGCGACATCGGCGCGCCCCTGGTCACCACGGTCCACCATCCGATCACCGTGGACCGGCAGTTGGAGCTGGACGCGGCCGGCACCTGGCAGCGCCGCTACTCGGTGCGCCGCTGGTACGCCTTCACCCGGATGCAGAAGCGCGTCGCCCGCCGGCTGCCCTCCGTCCTCACCGTCTCCGGCAGCTCCCGCCAGGAGATCGTGGACCACCTCGGCGTCCGCGAGGACCGGGTCCACGTCGTCCACATCGGCGCCGACACCGACCTGTTCGCGCCGAATCCCGCCGTCCCCGAGGTGCCGGGCCGGATCGTCACGACCTCCAGCGCGGACGTGCCGCTCAAGGGCCTGGTCTTCCTCGTGGAGGCGCTCGCCAAGGTGCGCGCAGAGCACCCGGCGGCCCACCTCGTCGTCGTCGGCAGGCGGCCCGCGGAGGGCCCGGTCGCGCAGGCGGTCGAGCGGTACGGCCTCGAAGGCGCCGTCGACTTCGTCAAGGGCATCTCCGACGCCGAACTGGTCGACCTGATCCGTTCCGCCGAGGTGGCCTGCGTGCCCTCCCTCTACGAGGGGTTCTCGCTGCCCGCCGCCGAGGCCATGGCCACCGGTACCCCGCTGGTCGCCACCACCGGCGGCGCGATCCCCGAGGTCGCCGGCCGGGACGGCGAGACCTGTCTGGCCGTACCGCCCGGCGACGCGGGCGCGCTGGCCGCCGGTCTGAGCCGGCTGCTGGGCGACCCGGGGCTGCGCGCGCGGCTCGGCCGGGCCGGCCGCGAGCGGGTGCTGGACAGGTTCACCTGGGCCCGCGCAGCGGAGGGGACGGTGGCCCACTACCGCGAGGCCATCGCCCGTTCCGCGGGCCCCCACCGCTCCAAGGCCCCGTCACCGGGCCGCGCCGCGGCCGGGACCTCCGGCCGCTCCGCGGCCCCGGCAAGTGTTGCAGGCGTCTCCTCCGAAAGCAGGGCCACGTGCTGACCGTCGACTTCTCCCGGTTCCCGCTCGCCCCGGGCGACCGCGTCCTGGACCTCGGCTGCGGGGCCGGCCGGCACGCCTTCGAGTGCTACCGGCGCGGCGCCCGGGTCGTGGCCCTCGACCAGAACGCCGAGGAGATCCGCGAGGTCGCCAAGTGGTTCGCCGCGATGAAGGAGGCCGGGGAGGCGCCCGAGGGCGCCACCGCCACCGCCATGGAGGGTGACGCCCTCGCCCTGCCGTTCCCGGACGACTCCTTCGACGTCGTCATCATCTCCGAGGTGATGGAGCACATCCCCGACGACAAGGGCGTGCTCGCGGAGATGGTCCGCGTGCTCAAGCCGGGCGGGCGCATCGCGATCACCGTGCCGCGCTACGGCCCCGAGAAGGTCTGCTGGGCACTGTCCGACGCCTACCACGAGGTCGAGGGCGGCCACATCCGCATCTACCGGGCCGACGAACTGGTCGGGAAGGTCCGCGAGGCGGGCCTGAAGCCGTACGGCAGCCACCACGCGCATGCCCTGCACTCGCCGTACTGGTGGCTGAAGTGCGCGTTCGGCGTCGACAACGACAAGGCCCTGCCGGTGCGGGCGTACCACAAGCTGCTGGTCTGGGACATCATGAAGAAACCGCTCGCCACGCGGGTCGCCGAGCAGGCGCTGAACCCGCTGATCGGCAAGAGCTTCGTGGTCTACGCGACCAAGCCGCACCTGCCCCGTGTCAGCGACGAGGTGGCCGCCAAGTGACCACCCCCCGGACAGAACACCTCGTCCTGCCCGGGGTCCTCACCGCGGAGCAGGCCGCCGTGACCGTCGCCGGCATCCTCGCCGCGCAGCGGGAGGACGGCGCGATCCCCTGGTTCCGCGGACACCACCTGGACCCCTGGGACCACACCGAGGCCGCCATGGCCCTGGACGCGGCCGGCGAGCACGAGGCCGCTGAGCGCGCCTACACCTGGCTCGCCCGGCACCAGAACGAGGACGGCTCCTGGTACGCCGCCTACGCCGACGGCGCCCACGACGACGTCAGCGACCGCGCCCGCGAGTCCAACTTCGTCGCCTACATAGCCGTCGGCGTCTGGCACCACTACCTGTCCACGGGCGACGACACGTTCCTGGACCGCATGTGGCCGACCGTCTACGCGGCCGTCGAGTGGGTGCTGCGGCTGCAGCAGCCCGGCGGGCAGATCGGCTGGCGCCGCGAGGACGACGGCACCCCCACGGCCGACGCCCTGCTCACCGGCAGCTCCTCCGTCCACCACGCCCTGCGCTGTGCCCTCGCCATCGCCGAGCAGCGCGAAGAGCCGCAGCCGGACTGGGAGTTGGCCGCGGGTTCGCTGCGGCACGCGATCCGGCGCCACCCCGAGCGCTTCCTCGACAAGGACCGCTACTCGATGGACTGGTACTACCCGGTCCTCGGCGGCGCCCTGACCGGTGCCGAGGCCAAGGCCCGCATCGAGGAGTCCTGGGACCGTTTCGTCGTCCCCGGCCTCGGCGTGCGCTGCGTGGTCCCCAACCCGTGGGTGACCGGCGGCGAGTCCAGCGAACTCGCCCTCGCCCTGTGGGCGGTGGGCGAGTCCGACCGGGCCCTGGAGATCCTCCAGTCCATCCAGCACCTGCGCGACCCCGCGACCGGCCTGTACTGGACGGGCTACGTCTTCGACGACGAGGCGGTCTGGCCCCGCGAGCTGACCACCTGGACGGCGGGCTCCCTGCTCCTGGCCGTGGCCGCGCTCGGCGGCCACGAGGCCACGTGCGCGGTGTTCGGCGGCGAACACCTGCCGACCGGCCTGGCCCCGGACTGCTGCTGAGCGCTCCGCGGGGCACCAGGACGAGCCCGACGGCCACGCTCACGGCCGCCGGGCCCGGGCCGGCCGGTCGCGCCCGCGCGGCGGAACCGCACATCGCTGCGGCCCCGCGCCCCCGCGGGGCGCCTCAGTGGCGGTGCATCCGGTTGGCGATGGCGTGGCCGACGAAGAGGTAGACCACGGCGGCCAGCCCGTAGCCGGCGACCACCCGGGCCCAGGCCTCGTCGAAGGTGAAGAGGTCGTGGGACCAGCCGGCCAGCCAGGAGGCCGCGTCATGGACGAACTGCACCAGGCTGTTCGCCCGGTTCGCGTCCAGCAGGTACATCAGAATCCAGAGGCCGAGTATGAGGGCCATGATGTCGGCGACGACCGCGATGACCGTCCCCGCCTGATTCGCGCCTGTGCGATATCGAGACATGCTCTTCGGATTGCCGCTTCCGGGGCGGTGAAACAGGGCCGGGCACCCGGACGGCGTCCCCCGGGTGGCGCAGCGCGCCGCCCCGGGTGAGGCTGCCGGAGGAAACAGACCGCTCGGGGAGGACACGTCCGGAGGACCACGTGCCCGTACCGATACGGCGCCTGTTCGTGGCGCTCACCCTGTGCTGCGCCCTGGTGGCCGGTGCCACCGCCTGCGGCAGCGAGAAGAGCAGTACGAAGGACACCGCGGCGGCGCAAGCCGTCCCGGCCGCGGACTCACCCACCCCGTCCGCGTCCGCCGAACACCAGAAGCTCGCCAAGACCCGGTTCGTGGCGAACGCGGGCCTCGCCGCCGGCGCGACCTACCAGTGGATCGTGAAGCCGTGGAAGGCCGGCAAGTTCAAGAAGGGCGCCAAGGGCCGCAAGCTGGCCCTGGTCAAGGCCGGCCTCGCCGGTGCCTTCGCGTACAACCGGCTCAAGGCGGCCCAGAAGAACGCCCAGGGCGATCCGCTGCTGGCCAAGGCCATCGCGCCGCTCAGCTCCGGCATCGACTCGCTGAAGGACCTGCCGTCCAAGCTCCGCAACGGCGACGAGAACGCGGCGGGCTCCTTCGACGGCATCATCAACCAGGTGAAGGGCGCGGGGCAGGACGCCGGCGCCCCGGTCAAGAACCAGGTGCCCTCGGCCTCCCAGCTCTCCAAGGGCTAGGAGTTCAGCTCCGCCAGCACCCTGAGGGTGTGCGGGTCCGGTGACAGGGCCAGCAGGTCCGTCACCGGGCCCGCACGCCACGCCTCCAGCCGCTCGGCGATGCGTTCACGCGGGCCGACCAGGGAGATCTCGTCGGCGAAGGCGTCGGGGACGGCCAGTACGGCCTCCTCCCGGCGCCCGGCCAGGAACAGTTCCTGGACGCGGCGGGCCTCCCGCTCGTAGCCCATGCGGGCCATCAGGTCGGCGTGGAAGTTGCGGGCCGCGTGCCCCATCCCGCCGATGTAGAAGCCGAGCATGGCCTTGACGGGCAGCAGCCCCTCGGCCACGTCGTCACACACCTTCACCCGGGCCATCGCAGCCACCAGGAACCCCTCGGGCAACTCCCGGACCGCGTCCCCGTACACCTCGGGCCGGCTCGGCGCCCAGTACAGCGGCAGCCAGCCGTCGGCGATGCGGGTGGTCTGGGCGACGTTCTTCGGGCCCTCGGCGCCGAGCAGGACGGGCAGGCCGGGGCGCAGCGGATGGGTGATCGGCTTCAGCGGCTTGCCGAGGCCGGTGCCGTCCGGCCCCCGGTAGGGGAGGGGATGGAAACGCCCGTCCACCGCGACCGGGCCGTCCCGGCGCAGCACCCGCCGTACGACGTCCACGTACTCCCGGGTCGCGGTCAGCGGCGACTTCGGGAACGGGCGGCCGTACCAGCCCTCCACCACCTGCGGCCCGGACAGCCCGAGCCCGAGCAGCACGCGTCCGCCGGAGAGGTGGTCCAGGGTGAGCGCGTGCATCGCGGTGGCGGCCGGCGAGCGCGCGGCCATCTGGGCGACCGCCGTACCCAGCTTGATCGTCGAGGTGTGCGCGGCGATCCAGGTCAGCGGGGTGAAGGCGTCCGAGCCCCAGGACTCCGCCGTCCACACGGAGTCGTAGCCGAGCCGTTCCGCCTCCCGGGCGAGCGGCACATGGCCGGTGTCCGGGCCGCGTCCCCAGTAGCCGAGTGCGAGACCGAGCCGCATGTGCCTGCCTCCTGACGTACCGTCAGATATCAGCCGGGGGGCGACTGTACGGCAACGGCCCCCCGCCCGGAAGGGCGAGGGGCCGGTACGGCGGTGTGCGGGGCTCAGCCGCGCTGGATGCCGGAGGTGTCCTGGAGCACGCCCCGGCGGCCGTCCTGGGTCTGCGCGACGAGGGCGGCACCGCGCTGCTCGACGGCCAGGTACCAGGTGCCGGGCGCCAGTTCGGCGATCGGGGTCGGTGAGCCGTCCTCCGCGAACAGCGGCCGGGGCACCGGCACGGCGAACCAGAACGGGGAGAAGTCCGCGGCCGCGGGCTGCGCCGCCGGGGCGCCCTGCGCCGCCGCGGCGGGCCCGGCCGGCTGCTGCTGGCCGAACGGCTGGCCCGGCTGCGGCTGGGCACCGTAGGGCTGCGGCTGGGCGCCCGGGTAGCCGTAACCACCGTGCGGCTGGGCGCCGTAGGGCTGCGGGGCGGCCGGCTTGGCGGCCGGCACCAGCGGGCCCTGGAGGGCGGGCAGCAGCGGGGTGGCGATGGCGGCGGCGGCCAGCAGCAGCGCGGCGATGAGACCCAGGATGAGACCGGATCCCGCGCCGACGTCGAGCAGGTCCGACTTGTCGAAGGCGCCCAGCGGGTCGACGATCGTCCAGAACGCGGTCCACGCGGCGAAGAGCGTCAGGGCGACACCGACCTGGCCGAGGTCCAGGCCGACGACCTTGCGAGGCTGCGGGAGGGCACGAGCGAGGACGATCAGGACCGCGCCGACGATGCCGCCGACATACATGCTCATCACCAGGCCGAGGTTGTCCCAGGCGTTGGGTACGTCGCTGCCGTCGGTGTCGAACGTGCTGAGGAACGACGCGATGAACAGCACCACCGCTGCTCCGATCACCACGCCGTCGCCTCTAGTGAGGGAGCGGATATTCACTTCAGGTCCTTCGTAGGTCGTCTCGTCGTCGGTAGACACTATCGTCCACAAGATCCGGCTGTCCGGCCGGTCGCGTCCACCGGTCAGGAACCGTGCAGGAAACTCACGATTCCCTCAGAGATCCCCTGCGCGGCCCGCTGCCGCCAGGCGCCGTCGGTCAGCAGTGCCGCGTCCTTGCTATCGCGCATGTTGCCGCACTCGATGAACACCTTGGGAACCGTTGACAGATTGAGACCACCCAGGTCCGTCCGCGTCACCAGACCGGTACCGCCGCCGAGGTAGTTGGAGGGCGGCTCGCCCGTCTCGCGGCGGTAGCCGCCCGCGACGCGCACCCCGAGGTCGCGGGAGGGACCGACGATGCCACGGGTGTCCGCCGCACCGGCGTGCACCGATCCCGGCAGGATGACGTGGAAGCCGCGGTTGCCGGCGGCGGAGCCGTCGGCGTGCAGGGAGATCGCCGCGTCCGCGTGCGCGGTGTTCCCGATCCGGGCCCGCTCGTCCACGCACGGCCCCCAGGGCGGACCGTCGCCGTCATGGGTCAGCTTCACCGTGGCGCCCTGCCGTTGCAGGAGCGTTCGCAGCCGGTGCGCCAGGTCGAGCGTGAACCGGGCTTCGGTGTAACCGTCGTTGGTGGACGTCCCCGTGGTGTCGCACTCCTTGCGGTTGGTTCCGATGTCCACCGGGCGGTTGATCTCGGCCGTGTGCCGGAAGTTGCCGGGATTGTGGCCCGGGTCGACCACGACGACCATCCCCGTGAGCGGGCGCGCGGAGTCCGGCCGGCCGGCGGCCGGGGCGGACGGCCTGCCGTCGTCGCCGGGGGAGGACGCCGGGGCGGAGGGCACCGAGGAGGCCGTACGGTCCTCGCCGCCCGGCCCGCCGCCCACCGCCTCGTACACCACCCAGCCGAGCAGCGCACCGGGCACCAGCGCGGCGAGCGCGACGGTCAACGGGCCGCGCCGGAGCCGGCGAGGCTGCGGAGGATCGAAGTCCGGTCCTGTGTACGACACGTCTGCGACTCTAACCGCGGCCCCGGATCCCCGCCTCCGTTCGCCTCAGGACACGCAGCGAGCCGGTCGCCGAGACCTCCGTGAACGCCCCGGAGTCGAGGGCCCGCAGGTACACGCGATACGGCGCCTGGCCCGTGAACTCGTCCTCGGGGTGCGGGAAGACGTCGTGGATGACCAGCAGCCCGCCCTCGGCGACGTGCGGCGCCCAGCCCTCGTAGTCCGCGCCGGCGTGCTCGTCGGTGTGGCCGCCGTCGATGAACACGAACCCGAGCGGGGAGTTCCAGATCCGCGCGATCTGCGGGGAGCGCCCGACGAGGGCGACCACGTGCTCCTCCAGGCCGGCCTTGAACAGCGTGCGGCGGAAGGCCGGGAGCGTGTCCATGAGGCCGGTCTCCGGGTCGACCGTCTCGGGGTCGTGGTAGTCCCAGCCGGGCTGCTGCTCCTCGCTGCCCCGGTGGTGGTCGACGGTCAGCGCCGTGACCCCGGCCGCCCGGGCCGCGTCGGCGAGCAGGACCGTGGAGCGCCCGCAGTACGTACCGATCTCCAGCAGCGGCAGCCCCAGCCGCCCCGCCGTCACCGCCGCCGCGTACAGCGCGAGCCCCTCGTCCACGGGCATGAACCCCTTCGCCGCCTCGAACGCGGCCAGGATCTCGGGCTGGGGTGCGGCGGGCATGGGTGCCTCTCGGTCGTACGGCTGTCTGGGCGCCCATGCTGCCGCACCCCCCGTCGGCGATACGACAGGGGGTGCGGCAGCGCCCCGGAAAGGGCGCGGGTCCGTGTGGAGGTGCGGTGCGGTTCCGCCGTCCGGGCGACCGGCCACGCGGCGGCGCCGGAAGGCCGCGGTCCGGCCGGTCCCGGCGCCGGGCGGCCGGGGCTTCCCGTCCGGATCATGCCGGGCTCGCCCGATCCGGGCGCAGGACCCTAGGCGCGCACCCTCTCCCCCGGCAGCGAGAGGTCCATTTCGACGGCCCCCTGCTCACCCGAGTGCGTCGCGGACGAGGCGAGCGGCCCGTGGCCGGAGGCCCGCGCGGCGAGGACGTACGCGCCCTGTGCCGGAACGGCGAGGGCGTACGCCCCGTCCTCGCCGGAGACGGTCGAGCCCGCCTGGCGGCCCCGCCGGTCGATCAGGGTGACCTTGGCCCGGGCCACCGGAGTGCCGTCGGCACCCAGGACCCGGCCGCGGAAGCCCCGCAGGATCTCCTCGGCGCGCTCGAGTACGGCGTCCTCCTCGCTGCTCGCCCGCAGTTGCGGGTGCTGCTGGGCCGGGCGGCCGGCCTTGGGCAGGAAGAGCGCGAGCAGCAGGCCCGCGGCCACGGCGGCCGTGGCGATCAGGAAGGACACCCGGAAGCCGTGCATGGTCGGCACCGCGACGCCGCCCACGTCGTTGGCGGTGTTGGCCAGCACCATGCCGATGACGGCGCTCGACACCGACGTGCCGATGGACCGCATCAGGGTGTTCAGGCCGTTGGCCGCGCCGGTCTCCGAGGCCGGGACCGCGCCGACGATCAGGGCGGGCAGCGAGGAGTAGGCGAGGCCGATGCCGGCGCCGAGGATCACGGACGTGACGATCGTCTGCCAGGCCGCGTCCATCAGGCCGAGGCCGCCGCCGTAGCCGACGGCGATGACGAGCAGGCCGATGATCAGGGTGACCTTGGGGCCGTAGCGGGCCGACAGACGGGCGTACACCGGCGCCGTGAACATCATCGTCAGACCCAGCGGAGCCACGCACAGGCCCGCGACGACCATCGACTGGCCGAGGCCGTACCCGGTCGCGGCGGGCAGCTGGAGCAGCTGGGGCAGGACGAGGGAGACGACGTAGAACGCCACGCCGACCATGATCGACGCGAGGTTGGTGAAGAGGACGGCCGGCCGCGCGGTGGTGCGCAGGTCGACCAGGGGCGCCGCGACGCGCAGTTCGAACAGGCCCCACAGCAGGAGCACGACGACGGACGCGGCGAACAGGCCGAGCGTGGTGCCGGAGGACCAGCCCCAGTCGCTGCCCTTGGTGATGGGCAGCAGGAGCAGCACCAGACCGGTGGACAGGCCCAGCGCGCCGGTCAGGTCGAAGGAGCCCTCGGCACGCATCGGCGACTCGGGGACGACGAGCAGGGTGAGAGCGATGGCGAGCACGCCGAGGCCGGCCGCGCCGTAGAACAGGGCGTGCCAGTCGGTGTGCTGGGCGACCAGGGCCGCGGCGGGCAGGGCGAGGCCGCCGCCGACGCCGATCGAGGAGCTCATCAGGGCCATGGCCGAGCCGAGCCGTTCGCGCGGCAGCATGTCCCGCATCAGGCCGATGCCGAGCGGTATCGCGCCCATGGCGAAGCCCTGCAGGGTGCGGCCCACGATCATGGTCAGCAGCTGGCTGGTGAGCGCGCTGACCAGGGCGCCGACCACCATCACGGCGAGGCTCAGGATGAGCATGCGCCGCTTGCCGTAGAGGTCGCCGAGCCGGCCCATGATCGGGGTGGCCACGGCGCCGGACAGCAGGGTCGAGGTCAGGACCCAGGTGGCGTTGCTCGGAGCGGTGTCCAGCAGCTGTGGCAGGTCCTTGATGACCGGCACGAGCAGCGTCTGCATCACCGCGACGACGATGCCCGCGAAGGCGAGCACCGGAACCACCGCGCCACCCGCTCCCCGGGTGGGCTGGTCGGTCGTCGTGTCTGTCATGGAGTGAGGCCTTCCGCGTGTCATAAGTGCCGGGTAAACCTCGTATGCACAGGCAACTATTCCGTTGCTTCGGGCCTCTAACGAATCCTTGACCCGGTCATGGGTTTCTGACGGAGCGTCATGAGTCTGGCTTCTCGCTGGAACGCGTTCTAATCTGACGCGCCATGAAGGCCTATGTCGCCGGGGTCGGGATGACCAGGTTCGAGAAGCCCGAGACCCGTGAATGGCAGTACTGGGACATGGCGCGGGAGGCGGGCGGCGCGGCGCTCGCCGACGCCGGGATCGCCTACCGCGAGGTGGAACAGGTTCCCGTCGGCTACTGCTTCCAGCCCTCCACCGCCGGGCAGCGCGCCGTCTACGAACTCGGTCTGACCGGCGTCCCCGTCTACAACGTCAGCAACAACTGCGCGACCGGTGCCACCGCCCTGATGCTGGCCCGCCAGCTCGTCGAGGGCGGCGCCGGCGACTGCGTGCTGGCGCTCGGCTTCGAGAAGATGAAGAAGGGGGCGCTCGGCGGCGGGGCCGACGGAGGGGACTTCGCCGCGTCCCCCGTCGCCCGGCACTACGGGATCATGGCCGCCCGGCACGGCTTCGCTACGGCCCCGCCGACCGCGCAGATCTTCGCCGCCGCCGCCCGCGAGCACATGGAGAAGTACGGCACGACCGAGGCGCAGCTCGCCGCGGTCGCCGCCAAGAACCACCGCCACTCCGCGCACAATCCCAACGCCCAGTTCCGGGACGTGTACGACGTCCAGGACATCCTCGCCGCACGCGTGGTGCACCACCCCCTCACCAAGCTCCAGTGCTCGCCCACCTCGGACGGCGCCGCCGCGGCCGTGGTCGTCTCGGAACGGTTCGCGCGGCGGCGGTCCCTGACCGGCCTGGTCGAGATCGCCGGCCAGGCCATGGCCACGGACACCGAGGAGTCCTTCGCCTCCGGCTCCTGCGTCGACGTCGTCGGACAGCCGCTGTCCCGGGCGGCGGCCCGGCAGGCGTACGAGCGGGCCGGGCTCGGCATCGAGGACGTCGACGTGATCGAGCTGCACGACTGCTTCTCCGTCAACGAACTGCTGACCTACGAGGCGCTCGGCATGTGCGCGCCGGGGGAGTCGGGCCGGCTGGCCGAGTCGGGAGCGACGACGTACGGCGGCCGGTGGGTGGTGAACCCGTCCGGCGGCCTCATCTCCAAGGGTCACCCACTGGGCGCCACCGGCCTGGCGCAGACGGCCGAACTGGTGTGGCAGCTGCGCGGCGAGGCGGGCGCACGGCAGGTACCGGGGGCGCGGGTGGGCCTCGCGCACAACATCGGTCTGGGCGGCGCGGCGGTGGTGACGGTGCTGCGGGCGGCGTAGAGGGGGCCGGGGCTTCGCGGAAGACTTCCCCGACAGTCGCCGGTCAAAGACTTGGCATGGTCCGGTGCGGCGGGGGTTGACGGCTTCCGGTGGCGCCCGAACAATCGCGTCTGCATTTCCAGAAATCCCCGGTAATTCCACGGGTATAGCGGTTCGGTATTTCGATCGAACGCCGTTCGGGATACCGAACGTACACGAATCCCACCCCGCACCGCCCTACGACGAAGCCGAGGTGCACCGTGCTCCTGAGATCCCCCCACGCCCGCTCCCGGCGGCCGGGAAGCGTCCCGCTCTCCCTGCTCGCCGTCTGCGCCACCCTCGCCGCCCTGCTCCTCGGCGTCGGCGCGCCCCCGGCCGCCGCCGCTAGCTCGCTGCCCTGCGACCTGTACGGCGCCGCCGGCACCCCGTGTGTCGCCGCGCACAGCATGGTCCGGGCGCTGTACGCGTCGTACAACGGCCCGCTCTACCAGGTGCGGCGGGCCTCGGACGGGGCGACCGCGAACATCGGGCCGCTGTCCGCCGGCGGGTATGCCGACGCCGCCGCGCAGGACTCCTTCTGTGCCGGCACGACCTGCGTCGTCACCGAGATCCACGACCAGTCCCCGCGCCACAACGACCTCACGGTCGAGGGCGCGGGCGGGGCCGGGGCCGCCGACGTGGGGGCGCCCGCGGACGCGCTGCCGGTGACCGTCGGCGGCCACCAGGTCTACGGCCTGGAGATCTCCGCCGGTATGGGCTACCGGGACAACTCCACCTCGGGCGTGGCCGTCAACGGCCAGGCGGAGGGGATGTACATGGTGACCTCGGGCACGCACGTCAACAACCGCTGCTGCTTCGACTACGGCAACGCGGAGACCAACAACATGGACACCGGCAACGGTCACATGGACGCCATCAACTTCGGCACCGAGTGCTGGTTCTCGCCCTGCTACGGACAGGGCCCGTGGGTGCAGGCCGACCTGGAGAACGGGCTGTTCCAGTCCGACGCCGGCTACAGCAGGAACAGTTCCAACACCGGCACCGGGCCCCTGCCTTTCGTCACCGCGCTGCTGAAGAACAACGGCCAGAACCATTTCGCGCTGAAATACGGAAATGCCCAGTCGGGTGGATTGACGACCACCTATTCCGGGGGTGAACCGACCGCGGGCGGTTACTCGCCGATGCACCAGGAGGGCGCGATCGTCCTCGGCACCGGCGGCGACAACAGCAACGGCTCCATCGGCTCCTTCTTCGAGGGCGTGATGACCTCCGGCATCCCGACCGACGCCGCCGACAACGCCGTCCAGGCGAACATCGTCTCCGCGGGCTACGGCGGCCCGACGGGCAGCACCGGGACGCTGAGCCCCGGTTCGGAGATCTCGCTGCGCGCCACCACCTCCTGCTGCACCGGTCACTACATCCGCCACCAGGGCGACGCGGGTGTCCTGTCCACGGTGACGTCGAGCAGTTCCTCCCTCGACAAGAACGACGCCACCTGGATCGTCCGCCGCGGCCTCGCCGACCGTTCGTGCGTCTCCTTCGAGTCCCGGAACTACCCCGGTGACTTCCTGCGCCACTACGACTACCGGCTCCACCGGCAGCCCATGGACGGCACCGCCCAGTTCCGGGCCGACGCCACCTTCTGCCCGCAGGCCGGGAAGAGCGGCACCGGCACGTCGTTCGCCTCGTACAACTACCCGACGAGGTACCTGCGCCACTACGCCTACAACCTGTACATAGCGAGCAACGGCGGATCCCACGACTTCGACAGCAGCACGTCGTGGCCGGACGACGTCAGCTGGGCGGTCGGCGCGCCCTGGGCGCCGTAGCCGCCGACGCCGACGCGTCGGTGCCGAGGGGGAGGTCGGCGACGACCGTGAAGCCGCCGCGCGGCGCCGGGCCGGCCATGAGGGAGCCGCCTGCCGCCGCGAGGCGCTCGGTCAGCCCCTTCAGCCCCGTACCGCCGATGCCCGCCGGGGCACGGGTGCCCGCACCGGCACCCGTGCCGTCGTCCGTGACCGTCAGCCGCACCCGCTCGGCCGTGCCCTCCACCTGGATCTCGCAGCGGCCGGCGCGGCTGTGCCGGACCACGTTGGTGACCGCCTCGCGCACCACCCAGCCCAGCAGCGCCTCGGTCTGCGGGTCGAGCGGCGTCCCGGACTGCCTGAACACCGGTTCCACGCTCGCCGCTGACAGCGCCGACCGGGCCCGGGTCAGCTCGGTGGCCAGGCTGCCCTCCCGGTAGCCGGTCACCGCCTCGCGGATCTCGGTGAGCGCGTGCCGGCCCACCGACTCGATATCGGTGATCTGTGCCAGCGCCGCGTCCATGTCGCGCGGGGCGAGCCGCCGGGCCGCCTCCGACTTCACCACGACCACCGACAGGGTGTGCCCGAGCAGGTCGTGCAGATCGCGGGAGAACCGCAGCCGCTCCTTCTCCACCGCGCGCAGGGCCAGTTCCTCGCGGGCGGCCCGCAGTTCCCGTACGGCCTCGGTCAGGCTGAGGATCGCCGCGGTCACCACGCTGGAGAGGAAGGTGGCGTAACCGGTGTCGGACGCGTCCCCCCAGCCGCCGCGGAGGTAGGAGACGGCACCCGCGTACACCGCGAGCAGCACACCCGTACGCCCGAGCCGGGGGCCGCGCAGGGCGGCGCCCGCCGCGAGTCCCAGCAGCGGGAAGAAGGTCAGCCAGTCACCGCCGTACCCCAGGGCCAGACCGGTGGTCAGCAGGCACATCAGCCCCAGCGCCACCCGGGTGGACACCGACTCGCGCTCGGCCCGGTCGAAGGAGCGGAAGGTGACGTAGATGTACAGGGAGTCGAAGGCGAGGAGGCCCAGGGCGCCGATCCAGGGGTGCGGGATCCGGCCCTGGAGCAGACTCGAGAGGGGACCCAGGCCCAAGAGCAGCCAGGGCAGCAGGACGAAACCGGTCGGGGGCGGACCCGGGTGGTCGAGGTCCGGGAACTCGCGTTTCCTCACTCTGTCCCGCCATGTCATGTCTCTGTCTCCCCCGATCGGACGGTGCCCCGCCTCGTGGCGGTACGACCGCACAGCGTACGAACGCACAGCGTACGAACCGAAGGTGACGGAGCCCGCCCCGCTCCGGTGGACGCACAGGGACGGAGTGCCGGTTGCGCGCACGTCACGGGCGCCGCCCCTTGGCTGACGCGGCGTCAGGAGCCTTCCCATGTGCGGAGCGCTGGGCTATACAGAGGGCGCCGGACTGGAACGCGTTCTAGAGTTCGGCCCGCAGCGACCCCGGTGCGGCCGACGGTGCGGACGTCCGCGCCGGGGTCTTTCGCCGTCACTGTTTCAGGAGCCCCATGCCCATCGACGCAGCGAAGGCCCTCGCGGCCGAACCCCGGACCGGCGAGATCACCTGGAACCACAAGGACGTGCTGCTCTACCACCTGGGCGTCGGGGCCGGCCGGCCCGCCACCGATCCCGACGAGCTGCGCTACACGCTGGAGTCCCGGCTGCACGTCCTGCCGAGCTTCGCCACCGTGGCGGGCAACGGCTCGCCCGGGGTGATCAGCGGGCTGTCCATGCCCGGGGTCGAGGTCGACCTGGCGCGCGTCCTGCACGGCGGACAGACCCTCGGCGTCCACCGTCCGATCCCCCCGGCGGGCACCGCCACCGCCACCGGCCGGATCGCCGCCGTGTACGACAAGGGCGAGGCGGCCGTCCTGGTCATGCGCACCGAGGTGGCGGACGCCGACGGCCCGCTGTGGACCAACGACGCCCAGATCTTCGTACGGGGAGAGGGCGGCTGGGGCGGCGACCGCGGCCCCTCGGCCCGGCTCGACCCGCCCACCGGCGACCCGGACCGGACCGTCGAGCGCCCGGTCCGCGAGGACCAGGCCCTGCTCTACCGGCTCTGCGGCGACTGGAACCCGCTGCACGCCGACCCCGACTTCGCCAAGCGCGCCGGCTTCGAACGGCCCATCCTGCACGGGCTGTGCACCTACGGCATCACGCTCAAGGCGGTCGTGGACACGCTGCTCGGCGGTGACGTGACCCGGGTGCGCGGCTACAGCACCCGCTTCGCCGGGGTCGTGTTCCCGGGGGAGACCCTGTGCGTCCGCATGTGGCGCGAGGCGGGGCGGGTGCGGGTCACGGTGGGCGCCCTGGAGCGGGACGACGCCCCGGTGCTCGCCGACACCGTGGTTCAGCACTCCTGACAGAACGCCGGACAGCACTCCTGACAGCACGCCGGACAGAGCCTCCGAGGGGAGCCGCAGCATGCGCGCAGCCGTACTGCACGAGACAGGTCAGGAAAAGCTGGAGGTCCTCGACGACGTCGAGGCGGTGGGCTTCGGCCCCGGCAGGGTCAGGGTGCGGGTACGGGCCACCGGCCTGTGCCACTCGGACCTGTCCGCGATGAGCGGGGCGCTGCCCCAGCCGGCCCCCTTCGTGCCCGGCCACGAGGGCGCCGGCGAGGTCCTGGAAGTGGGGGACGGAGTACGGCACGTGAAACCCGGTGACCGGGTCGTGCTGTGCTGGCTGCCGGCCTGCGGGGTCTGCCCGGCCTGCAGACGGGGGCAGACCCAGCTGTGCCTGGCCGGGTTCATGAACGCCGGAACGCCCAACTTCCGGCGCTCCGGCGGCGATGTCTTCGGCTTCGCGGGCACCGGCACCTTCACCGAGGAGGTCGTGGTCGACGCCGGCTGCGCCGTGCCGCTCCCCGACGACGTGCCCTTCGACGTCGCCGCGCTGATCGGCTGCGGGGTGACCACCGGTCTCGGTGCCGCCCTCAACACCGCCGACGTGGCGGCCGGTTCGTCGGTCGCCGTGATCGGCTGCGGGGGCGTCGGCATCTCGGCCGTCCAGGGGGCCCGGCTGAAGGGCGCCGCCGAGATCGTCGCCGTGGACCCGGTCGCCTCCCGGCGCGAGTCCGCCCTGCGGTTCGGTGCCACCAAGGCCGTCGCACCGGAGGCGCTGGCCGACGTCAAGCAGCAGGTCACCGGCGGTGAGGGCTTCGACTACGTCTTCGAGGTCGTCGGCCGGTCCGCCACCGCCCGCACCGCCTACGAGAACACCCGCCGCGGCGGCACCCTCGTCGTGGTCGGCGCCGGCGCCATGGACGACCTCCTCCAGCTCAACATGTTCGAGCTGTTCTTCGACGAGAAGCGGATCCTGCCGTCCCTGTACGGCGGGGGCGACATACTGCGCTCCTACGAGCGGACGATCGCCCTGTGGCGGGCCGGCC
The DNA here is from genome assembly GCF_040647235.1 of Streptomyces sp. NPDC042638. Taxonomy (NCBI): domain Bacteria; kingdom Bacillati; phylum Actinomycetota; class Actinomycetes; order Kitasatosporales; family Streptomycetaceae; genus Streptomyces; species Streptomyces sp. NPDC042638. The sequence goes on along the minus strand of NZ_JBEZBT010000017.1, from coordinate 68,408 downwards.
GGGTCGACCTGGAGGGCCTGATCACCCACCGGGTGCCGCTCGCGGGGATCAACGAGGCACTGGACCAGATGCGCACCGGGACCGCCCTGCGTACCTGCATCGAGATCTGAGGACGCGCCCATGCCACTGCCACTGGAGGGACTCTCCGCGATCGTCACCGGCGCCGGGCGCGGCCTCGGCCGGGCCGAGGCCCTGGAACTCGCCAGGCTCGGCGCGGCCGTCGTCGTCAACGACCACGGACAGCCGGGCCGGGACGGATCCGGCGAGGCGTCGGCCGGCCCCGCCGAGCAGGTCGCGCAGGAGATCCGCGCGGCCGGCGGCAAGGCCCTCGCGCACTGCGGGGACATCGCCGACTTCGCGCAGGCCGGTGAACTGGTCGACCTGGCCGTCACCGAGTTCGGGAAGCTGGACGTCCTCGTCAACAACGCGGGGATCCTGCGTGACCGCATGGTCTTCTCCATGACGGAGGACGAGTGGGACTCGGTGATCCGCGTCCACCTCAAGGGACACTTCAACACCACCCGGTTCGCAGCCGCGCACTGGCGGGAACGTTCCAAGGCGGCCGGGGCGGCGGTGTACGGGCGGATCGTCAACACCTCGTCGGAGGCGTTCCTGGCCGGGTCCGCCGGCCAGCCCAACTACGCGGCGGCGAAAGGCGGGATCGTCGGCCTGACCACGTCCACCGCGCTCGCCCTCGCCCGGTACGGCGTCACGGCCAACGCCATCTGCCCGCGCGCCCGGACCCGGATGACCGAGGACGTCTTCGCGGGCTTCGGGCGACCCGACGAGGGCCTGGACCCGCTCGCCCCCGAGCATGTCGCCCCGCTCGTCGGCTATCTGGCCTCACCGGCCGCCGCAAGGGTCAACGGGCAGCTGCTCGTGGTGCACGGCGGCATGGTCGCGATCGTCGAACGGCCCCGGGTGCGGGCCAGGTTCGACAGCAAGCAGGACACCTTCACGTACGACGAACTCGACGCCCTGCTGACCCCGCACTACGCGGACCGGCCGGCGGGGGAGACGTTCGCGGCGGCGGAGGTGCTGGGGCTCAAGCGGGGCTGAGTCCGCACGGGAGGGAAGGCGGGAAAACGGGGTGAGTCCGCAAGGGATGAGGCAGGAAAAAGGGGGCACCCCGTCGGGTGCCCCCTGCCTCCGCACTGCCGTCAGGCAGCCGCCTCGGCCCTCTCCTGGACCGGCTTGCGGTGCCGGCCGTGCGGATCCGTCTCCCTCTCCTGGGCCGCCACCGGGCCCCGGTGCCGGCCGTGGCCGGCGGTCTCGTAAGAGTCGGCAGACAGCTTTTCAGTGGTGCTGGTGTCGCTCATCGGACGTTTTCACCCCGTCAACATGATCTTTCGTACAGCCGGGCGAGTTTAACCGGCGCACCACGGGCCGAATCCAGGCGCACACGCCAACCGGCACTAGTTCGTTACAAGACGTCCCAGAGGCGCCTGTTGCAACGGCACCGGACGGGTCACCACCAGCACCGGAGGCTCCAATTCCGCTGCCGGAGGGTCCGGTTCCGCAGTTGGAGGGTCCGGTTCCGCGGTCGGGGATCCCGCCTCCGCCGCCCGCCGGCCCCGCTCGCGCGGCTCGGACCGCGGCGCTGTCAGAGCCGCCACGCCGCACGGAGTCGCCGGCGTCGCGTACGGCAGCCGCAGCACCCCGCCCTCCGTCCACAGTCCGGCCCCCGCCAGCCACCCCTCGGGCGCCGGCAGGTGCCGGACCCGCCGCTCGGCCGGCCGCCAGGTTCCCACCCAGGTGCCGGACGCCCCGTCCACGCGCAGCGCCACCGCGCAGTTCTCCGGCGTCAGCACCTGCCCCGGCTGGATCGCGAACGGTGTCACCGCGCACTCCGGCAGCCGCAGGCACTCCGGGAACCGCACCGGCAGGGTGCTGCCGAGCACCCCCCAGCCCAATCGTTCCTGCCCGGGGGAGGGCGCGTCGGAGGAGATCAGCAGCAGTCCGCTGTCGGGGTCGGCGAGCAGCAGCCGGTCGTCACTGCCCTCCGCGATCAGCAACAGCGGCGAGACCTCGCCCGCGCGCCCCAGGTCCACCACGACCGTCTTGGTGTGCCCGTCCAGCTCCCGGTCGAGCGCGAGCAACCGTCCGCCGTGGTCCAGCCAGACCCCGCCCGAGCAGCGTCCCGGCACCTCGGCGAGCCGCTCCGGGCCGAACGCCCCGCCCGCCACCAGCCACACCACGCTGGAGCGCGGCCCGACGGCGAGGGCGTACGCCCGGGTGCCCCCCGGTGCCGGCGGCAGCAGGGTGAGCCGGGCGCCGGGCTCGGGGCACTCCACCGCGCCCAGCGGCAGTTCGCCGGTGCCGGGGTCGGTCGGGTACAGCAGTGAGAAGGCGTGCCGTCCCGCCACCAGCCGGTGGATCAGCACCCGGCCGTCGCCCATCGGCTGCACTCCGGTGCCGGGCTCCTCCGGCTGGTTGCCCGGCAGCGGCACGGCATAGGGTTCCGGGCCGTCCAGGGTCCAGCGCTCCGGGAACCAGGAGTCGCCGTCCAGCGCGAGCCGGGCGGCGTACGTCCCGTCAGCCGTGATGGCGCAAGCGGCCCCGCCCACCGCCGTGCCGGCGTAAGCGGCCCCGCCCACCGCCGTGCCGGCGCACCCGGCCTCGTCGTCCGCCGCCGTGCCGGCACATCCCGTCCCGTCCGCCGCCGCGCCGGCACATCCCGTCCCGCCGCCCTCCGCACCGGTCGACGGGGGTTCGATCGCACAGGCCGTCATCGTTCGGTCACCTCCGGCGACGAAGCTAGTTTTCGCACGCACGGGCGGGGGACCCGCCGACGGCCGCTTCACACATACGGGTGGCGCAGAAGCGATTCACCTGAGGAAAACGGGGCGTCTGTGCTGAGCGGGGGCGGAGCGGACGCATGCGGTACAGCCGCACCGAACAGCCAGGTAGCCTTGCCCCGTGCCCCGTCTGTCTGAAGTCATCGCCGCGCTGGAGAACCTGTGGCCCGCCGAGCGGGCCGAGTCCTGGGACGCGGTCGGCACGGTCGTGGGCGACCCCGACCAGGAGGTCACCCGGGTCCTGTTCGCCGTGGACCCCGTGCGGGAGATCGTCGACGAGGCGGTGAAGCTCGGCGCCGACCTGCTGGTCACCCACCACCCGCTCTACCTGCGCGGTACGACCACGGTCGCGGCCACGCACTTCAAGGGCCGGGTCGTGCACACGCTGATCAAGAACGACATCGCCCTGCACGTCGCCCACACCAACGCCGACACCGCCGACCCGGGAGTCTCCGACGCCCTCGCCGGCGCGCTGGGCCTGCGGGTCGTACGGCCCCTCGTACCGGACCCCACGGATCCGCACGGGTGCCGGGGCCTCGGCCGCGTGTGCGAACTCGACCACCCGCTCACCGTCCGCGAACTGGCCGCCCGCGCCGCCGAGCGGCTGCCCGCCACCGCGCAGGGCATCCGGGTGGCCGGCGACCCCGAGGCCGTCGTCCGGACGGTAGCCGTCAGCGGCGGCTCCGGCGACAGCCTCTTCGACCAGGTCCGCGCGGCCGGCGTCGACGCCTTCCTCACCGCCGATCTGCGCCACCACCCCGCCTCCGAGGCGGTGGCCCACGGTCCCCTCGCGCTGCTCGACGCTGCGCACTGGGCCACCGAGTGGCCCTGGTGCGAGCTGGCCGCGAGCCAGCTCGACGAGATCTCCGACCGCCACGGCTGGGACCTGCGCGTCCACGTCTCCAAGACGGTCACCGACCCCTGGACCGCCCACGCGGCGTCCATCACCACCTCTAGCTAACGGGAGCCCCCAACTGAACGCCGCGCCCGCCGACCAGATCCGCCTCCTCGACGTCCAGGACCTCGACGTCCGCCTGCAGCAGCTCGCGCACAAGCGGAATTCCCTGCCCGAGCACGCCGAGATCGAGTCGCTGACCAAGGACCTCACGCAGCTGCGCGACCTGCTGGTGGCCGCGCAGACCGAGGAGAGCGACTGCTCCCGCGAGCAGACCAAGGCCGAGCAGGACGTCGACCAGGTGCGCCAGCGCGCCGCCCGCGACCAGCAGCGCCTGGACTCCGGCGCGGTCACCTCGCCGAAGGACCTGTCCAACCTCCAGCACGAGATCGCCTCCCTCGCCAAGCGGCAGGGCGACCTGGAGGACGTGGTCCTGGAGGTCATGGAGCGCCGTGAGGCCGCGCAGGAGCGGCTGAACGAGCTGACCGAACGTGTCGCATCGGTGCAGTCGAAGATCGACGACGCCACCGCGCGCCGGGCCGCGGCCTTCGAGGAGATCGACGGTGAGGCCGCCTCGGTGACGAAGGAGCGCGAGGTCGTCGCCGCGTCCGTCCCCGCCGACCTGCTGAAGCTCTACGACAAGCTGCGTGGGCAGCAGGGCGGTATCGGCGCGGCCAAGCTGTACGCCCGCACCTGCCAGGGCTGCCGGCAGGAGCTGGCCATCACCGAGCTGAGCGAGATCCGCGCGGCGGCGCCGGACACGGTGGTCCGCTGCGAGAACTGCCGCCGCATCCTGGTGCGCACGGCGGAGTCGGGCCTGTAAGGAGTCTCAGGGGTGAGGGAGTTCATCGTCGAGGCCGACGGCGGATCACGGGGCAACCCCGGACCCGCCGGTTACGGCGCCGTGGTGTGTGACGCGGCGACGGGGCAGACCCTGGCGGAGGCGGCGGAGTACATCGGTGTCGCCACGAACAACGTCGCCGAGTACCGCGGCCTCCTGGCCGGCCTGCGTGCCGCGTACGCCCTCGACCCGTCCGCGTCGGTCCACGTCCGCATGGACTCCAAGCTCGTCGTCGAGCAGATGTCGGGCCGCTGGAAGATCAAACACCCCGACATGAAGCCGCTGGCGGCCCAGGCCAGGTCCGTCTTCCCACCGGACCGGGTCACCTACGAGTGGATCCCCCGCGACCGGAACAAGCACGCGGACCGCCTGGCCAACGAGGCGATGGACGCGGGGGCGAAGGGGCTGCAGTGGTCGCCGTCGGCGTCCCGGGCCGACCTGGACACCCCGTCCGCCGTACCGGAGCCCTCGGGGCCGCCCGGGGACGCGGCGGCGGGCGCGGCGCGTGCGCGGGCGGCACTGTCGCAGGGCCGTACCGCCGGTTCACCGGTCCCGGCCGGGGACGACGCGGAAGCGGAAGCAGAAGCGGTACGGCGGAGCGGGGCAGTCACGCCCCCCGAGGCCACCGAAGCCGCGGGCGACCGCACCACCACCACCACCACCGCCGCCGCTGAGGACCGTACCGCCGAAACCGTGGATCGCACCGCTGCTGCTGACGGCCGTACCGCTGCCGCGGACGATCGCGCCGTCGCTGACAGCCGCACCGCTGTAGCCGCGGACGATCGCCCTGCCGCAGCCGCGGACAGGCCCACCGCTGCCGCCGTGAGCGGTCACGCCGCCCCGACTGCGGAGGGCCGCACCACCGAAACTGCGGACGACCGCACCACCGAAGCCGGGGGCGACCGCACTGGGGTCGCAGCCGGGGGCGGTCGGCGGCCCGGGGTGGCGGACGAGCGGCGTGGCCGTGCCGGTGAGCGGCGTGGCCGTGCCGGTGAGCGGCGCGGCGGTAGCGGTGAGCCGCGCGTCTCGACGCCCGGCTGGAGCGCCGCCCCCGACCTCGGTGCCCCCGCCACCTTCGTGCTGCTCCGCCACGGCGAGACCCCGCTCACTCCGCAGAAGCGCTTCTCCGGCAGCGGCGGCACCGACCCGGCCCTCTCCGACGCGGGCCGCGAGCAGGCCCGGCGCGTGGCCGAGGCCCTGGCCAGGCGCGGCACCATCCAGACCGTCCTCGCCTCCCCGCTCGCCCGCACCCGCGAGACCGCCGGCATCGTCGCCGCCCGCCTGGGCCTGGACGTCACGATCGAGGACGGCCTGCGTGAGACGGACTTCGGCGCCTGGGAGGGCCTGACCTTCGGCGAGGTCCGCGAGCGCCACCCGGACGACCTGACCGCCTGGCTCGCCGACCCCGAGGCCCGCCCCACCGGCGGCGGCGAGAGCTTCGCCGAGACGGCCACCCGGATCGCCGCGACCCGGGACAAGCTGGTCGCGGCCCACGCGGGCCGCACGGTCCTGCTGGTCACCCACGTCACCCCGATCAAGACCTTCGTGCGGCTCGCCCTCGGCGCCCCGCCCGAGTCGCTGTTCCGGATGGAACTCTCGGCGGCCTCCCTGTCGGCGGTGGCGTACTACGCGGACGGCAACGCGAGCGTAAGGCTGTTCAACGACACGTCCCACCTGCGTCCCTGAGCCCGGCCGCGGCCCGCGCCAGCTCCTCGATCCGGCCCCAGTCCCCGGCGGCCACCGCGTCCGCCGGGACCATCCAGCTGCCGCCGACACAGCCGACGTTGGGCAGGGCCAGGTACTCCGGCGCGCTGGCCGGACCGATCCCGCCGGTCGGACAGAAGCGGGCCTGCGGCAGCGGCCCGGCCAGCGACCTCAGATACGGCGCACCGCCCGCCGCCTGCGCCGGGAAGAACTTCATCTCCCGCACCCCGCGCTCCAGCAGCGCGACGACCTCCGAGGTGGTGGACACCCCCGGCAGGAACGGCACCCCGGACCCGCGCATCGCCTCCAGCAGCGCCTCGGTCCAGCCCGGGCTGACGAGGAACCGCGCCCCGGCCGCCGCACACGCCTCCACCTGCTCCGGCGTGATCACGGTGCCCGCCCCCACCACGGCCTGCGGGACCTCGGCGGCGATCGCCCGGATCGCGTCCAGCGCGGCCGGGGTCCGCAGGGTCACCTCGATCGCGGGCAGCCCGCCCGCCACCAGCGCCCGCGCCAGCGGTACGGCGTCGGCGGCGTCGGCGAGCACCACCACGGGCAGGACGGGAGCGAGGTCCAGGACGGAGGCGGCGGAGGGCGAGGGCACCGGCGAGGTCATGTCCTCATCGTGCCCAGCGACTGCACCACGCGCAATGAGCGTTGCGTATAGTGCAACGCCAGCCCGTCGGGGTCAGTGGATCTGGTCCACCAGCACATCCAGCGACCAGGCCCGGCCCGCCCTGCCCGGCGCCTCCGCCTCCACGACGTACCCCAGGGCCCGCAGCACCTCCACCAGCTCGGCGGGTTCCTGCGGCGCGCTCCCGGCCGTCAGCAGGCTGCGGACGATCCGGCCCTTGGTCGCCTTGTTGAAGTGGCTGACGACCTTCCGCGTCGGCGCGTGCAGCACCCGCACGGTCGCCGTCCGCCCCGCGACCTCACCCTTGGGCCGCCAGGCCGCCGCATAGGCGGAGGACCGCAGATCCAGCACCAGACCGTCCCCGGCCACCGTGGGCAGCACCTCCGCCATCGGCGCCCGCCAGTGGCCGGCCAGCGCCCCGAGCCCCGGCAGCTTCACGCCCATCGAGCAGCGGTAGGAAGGGATCCGGTCCGTGACCCGCACGGCGCCCCACAACCCCGAGAAGACCAGCAGCGAGTGCGCCGCGCGCTCCCTCGCCGCCGCGTCCAGCGTGGCCAGGCCGAGCGCGTCGTAGAGGACACCGGTGTAGATCTCCCCGGCGGGGCGGGTGCCTGCCGTGCGCAGCCCGGCGTTCTTCGCGACCTCGCCGCGCAGCCCCTCGCTCAGCCCGAGCACCTCACGGGCCTTCTCCTCGTCCCCGGAGCACAGCTCGACCAGCTCCCCGAGCACGGCCTCCCGCGCTGCGGTGAGCCCCGGCAGGGACAACGACTCCAGCACCGGCGGGGCGCCCTCGCCCGAGTTCGCCTTTCCTTCGGAGGGCGGCAGCAGGACCAGCAACACGTACTCCTTACGTAGACCTCCGCGCCAGGGTACGGCTCACCCGGGCCGGTCCGGGCACGGCGAAGACCCTCCTCCCCGCTGTGTGAGGGCCCGGACGAGGGAGCCGGCGTCGTCGGCGTACAGACGCACCACGCTCACCCGCCTGCGGCGGCCGAGCACGCTGGTGTGGACGACGGGCTCGGCGAGTTCGAGGGTCACCGTGGTCTGGGAGCCGACGGCGAGGGCGAGCGTGTCCGCCTGCGGCTCGTGCGTGGTCCGGGTCTCCCGTCGCACGGCGGTGATCGTGGTCAGCGGGATCCGCAGGTCCACATGGGCGCCGTACCGCACCCGCAGCGTGTCCGGGGTCAGCACGTGCGGACGGACCGCGCAGGCCGCGTGCAGACCGACCACGAAGACCACGGTGTAGACGTCCAGCACCAGCATCACGTCGTGCGCCACCGGCACGCCCCGCAGCATGACGGCCACGCCGACCGTCTCGACGAGGCACACGAAGGCGAGCCCCAGCATCGTCGCGCCCTGCCCGCGCGCGTACCCGAACGCCCGGCCACCGGCGGTCCCCTGCGTGCGCCGGACCAGCCACAGCGCCAGACTGGCGAAGAGCCGCAGCTCGTGCCTGGCCAGCCGGTACACCGTGGTCATCTCTCCTCCAGGATCAGCAGAGTACGGCGGATCACCTCGGCCTGGGCGGGGCCGAAGTCGGCGTAGAGAGCGCGCAGGAATCCGTCATGGTCCGGCAGTCGACCGCCCGTCAGCACACCGGCCGGCACACAGTCGGCCAGCGTGCGCGCCGCCTGTTTCACGCGAGGGTCGTCGGGGGACGCGTCGGCCAGCGCGTCCAGAAGCGCGTACGCCTCGCGGGTGCGCGCCACCATGTCCGGGTCCTCCAGGGCGCCGCGCAGCGCGGACAGCAGCCGCTCCCGCTCCCGTGGGGACGCCCCGGTGTCGACCAGGGCGAGGATCTCACGGTCCTTGGCGGCCATGGGGGAGTCCTCCACGGACAACGTGGCGAGCAGTCCGGCCAGCTCGGGCGAGAAGGGCCCCTCGGCGGGCAGCTCACCGGCGTCGAGGAGCGCTCGCAGCCGCTGCCGGCGCTCCCGGATCGCCGCTTCCTGCCGCGCCAGGTCCTCGTCGAGTTCGGTGAGCACTTCGGTGAGGTCCTTGCCGGCGTCGTCGGCGAGCACGTCCCGGACCTCGGTGAGGCCCAGACCCAGTTCGGTCAGCCGCCGGATCCGGGCGAGGACGACGGCGTGCCGGAGGGTGTAGGTCCGGTAGCCGTTCGCCAGCCGCTCGGGCTCGGCCAGCAGGCCGAGGTGGTGGTAGTGCCGCACCGTGCGCGTCGTGACGCCGACGGCGGCGGCGAGTTCTCCGATCCGCATGCGACCAGTACAGACGTTGACGTCACGGCAGGGTCAAGCGGTGGCCCGCGGGGGCGGTACGGCGATGGCCGCTGGTCCGCGGTGGGGTGCGCGCCCGGTACCATGGTCGGTACGGCAGACGAGCCGGGCGGACGGCCGCGTGGAGTCCCCTCAGGGGGCTTCCCGAGGAACGTCCGGGCTCCACAGGGCAGGGTGGTGGCTAACGGCCACCCGGGGTGACCCGCGGGACAGTGCCACAGAAAGCAGACCGCCGCGGCTGCGCTCTCTTGCAGAGGGCGGCCCCGGTAAGGGTGAAACGGTGGTGTAAGAGACCACCAGTGCCCAGGGTGACCTGGGCAGCTAGGTAAACCCCACCCGGAGCAAGGTCAAGAGGGGCGCCGTGAAAAGCGCCCTGCGCGGACGTTCGAGGGCTGCTCGCCCGAGTCCGCGGGTAGACCGCACGAGGCCGGCGGCAACGCCGGCCCTAGATGGATGGCCGTCGCCCCGGCGCCCGCGAGGGCACCGGGGAACAGAACCCGGCGTACAGCCCGACTCGTCTGCCCCTCAGAGCCTCTGACCAGCGAAATCGCAGGTCAGGGGCCTTTCTCGTGGAGTCGTGGGCGTGGCCTCACCCGTTCCGTACCGGTTCGAACCGGACCTCGCGGCTACGAAGGCAGCCATGAAGGTAGCCACGCTGGGCGGCTTGGTGTGGGTGTCGGCTGAGCCGGGGCCCTCCTTGGGCCCACGGGGCATCGGATATGTCGTTGCTCACGGGCGTCATTGTGCCGTCGGTGCTCTACCAGGCGGGAGCAGATTTCAGAGGTACGGCATGGGCTGCCGCTCTCCTGCTGAGTTATTCAGGGCGTCGAAGGCTTCCGATGTTTGCCGGTCCCGGGACCGAGCTTTGGTGACGCCTCAGGAGTGGCGGCAACCTCGGCGTGGGGAAACAGGATGCGCCGTGCCTCCGCGAGGTTCGCCGCGAAGCCGTGCGGCTCCCACAGATGGCCGTTCCATCGCTGGATCGCACGGGGCGCATCGGGGTTCAGATGCGATGCACGCGGGCCGTCGCCGGTCACGAGTGGTACGGCGCGGAGCTGCCCGATCCTCGCGTCCCGGCGCTCGGCCCACTGGGAGAGCGGTTCGTCGTCCATGTCCGGAGGGTAGTGGGTCAGGTGATCTGGTGCTCCCAGCGCAGGGAAGGCGCCTGGGCGATCCAGTACCGGTGGGACGCGGGCGTCACGTGGAGCCGTACGGAGTCGATCTCCGGGGCGCCGGCGTCCTGCCAGGCGACGAGCGAACGTTCCACGTCGTCCCACAGGCCGACCGGGCCGCCTTGGCGGACAGTCCAGCTTTCGCCGTCGGCGAGGAACTCGGCGAACGACTCCTTCTCCGGATCGAACAGATACAGCATGGGTGACCCGTCACCGTCCGTCGCGCGCACGAACTGAGCGCCGGGCGCGGCCAACTGTGCCAGAAAGGCAGGCATCCATTCCTCGAGGACCAGAGGGGACAGCAGAGCGGGCCGCTCACTGTCCGCGTACGCGGTCCGGGCGGAGAGATCGCCAGCCACGGGGGCCACTGCCTGGGCCCGCGCCTGCATGAAGGAGGAGCGTCCGACGATCGGGCCCTCGGCGGTGCCGTCATCGCCGACGGTCAGTTTCGCGAGGCCGGTTCCCCACGGCCACGAGCCGACCGTGCCGAGGACAACGCCTCCGGGTTTCGTCTGCCTGATCCACGCGTACGGGATGCGGCGGACCGAGCAGGTGGCGATGACCCGGTCGTACGGCGCCCGGTACGGGTGTCCGAGGAGCCCGTCGCCCGTCACCGTCCACGTCGAGAAGCCGGCGGCTTCGAGAGCGGCATCGGCGCGCGCGGCCACCTGTGCGTCGACCTCGACCGTGGCGACGTTGTCCTCGCCGAGGTAGTGGCACATCAGGGCTGTGGAGTAGCCGGTGCCTGTGCCGATCTCCAGGACTCGGTGGCCCGTCGCGAGGTCCAGGGCCTCGATCATGCCGACGACGGTGGCCGGGTCGGTCGAGGAGGACGTGGGCACGCCCACGACGGGTTCACCGGCCTGGTCGGCAGTGAGGTGGCCGTCGGGCTGGGTGGTGAGGGTGTCGACGCGGTATGCGATCTTCAGCCACTCGTCCGGGTCCGTGCCTGCGGCGGTGACGGGCCGCCAGGCCCGCCCCTCGTCCAGGAACACTCCCGGGTGGAGGAACCGCTCGCGGGAGACGGTCTCGACGGCCGCACGCAACCAGGGGGATCTCAGGACGCCTTCGTTCACGAGCACTTTCGCCATGCGGCGTCGCTCGGATGCCGGGTCGGTCATCGGCGATCTCCTTGTGCAAGTAGGTCGGCGAAGGCAGCGGACATCGGGAGGCCGGTTTCGGTCTCCAGCCACCCCCATTGCCCGTTGGGATTCAGTTCCAGCCACCAGTAGTCCCCCGCCCGGTCGACCGCGAGGTCGAAGCTTCCCGACACCAGATCCATTCGGTCCAGGTAGGCGTGCAGTGCCTTGTCTACCTGGTCGGGTAGGTGCACCACGGTGTAGGTCAGGGCGCTGTAGTCCTTGCGCCAGTCCAGGAGGTCGGAGTCGATGCGTACGGCGAACGTATGCCGACCTACGAGCAGTACGCGAACGTCGGCGACCTTGTCCACGCGGGCCTGGAACAGGTGCGGCGCGACCCGAACGCTGTCGTCGATCTCGTCGGGGGCGACGGGGGCCGCCCATCCCGTCACCGGCACCCTGTCACGCGTGTAGGGGGTCCATCGCAGTGTCTTGAAGATCGCCTGACCCTGATCGTGGACGAACTCGCGGGCCTCGTCCGGGTCATTGGTGACGAGGGTGGGCGGGATGGTGAAGCCGAGTCGCTGGGCGAGAACGAGCTGCGCGGGTTTGTAGTCGGCTGCGGCAACGCGCAGGGGGTGGTTGACCCAGAGCGGGCCGCCCAGGGCGTAGAGGGTGCCACCGAGTCCGTAGCGGACCTGTGCCGCCGCGAACCGGGAGTCGTCGGCGGACAGGTGGGGAAACGTAGGCCATTCCGGGCGGCGCCAGTACACCGACCGGACCTGGGTCACATCAGCGGTTCTCGACGGGGTGCGTACCTGCCCGACCACCGGGGCCGGGCAGGTGCCGAACCGAGCCGAGACCGTAAGGTTTTCGCCGATGTCGGCGAGGTTGAACCGGACCACCGGCACATCGCGCCGGTTGAGTTCAGTGATCACCATGTCGGCGGTGACGTCGTCCGCCTCGGTGGCCACCAGAACCGGCCTCTCCTCGGTCATGGCCATCAATCCTGGTTGCTGTCCTGGTCGTGGCCCTGGTCGTTCTTGGAGTCCGAGTTCGTCGTCGTGGAGGTCTCGGTACCGGAGCTGGTGCCGTGTTTGCCCATCTCGACCACCTGCCCGACGCGGTCGCGGAACACCCCGAGCTGCGTCGTGGGGTCGATGGCGACCGTGGCGTGGGGTCGGCGGATGACCGTCGGGTAGGGCGCGAGTCGGCTCGCACCCCACGGCCGTGTGGGGGAGGGGAGTGTGGCAGAGGCGGTCATGAGACTCCTTGGGTTGAAGGGGGTGGTGCGGGAAGCCGCCTGCGTCAGGGAGCGCGGCAGCGATCTGCAGGCATCGGCTCAGGGGCGAGCGGCCTGGATGTTGTCGGCCGCGGTCGTCCACTCGACTCCGGACGCGGGCCGGATGTGCGCGATGCGGACCGTGCCGTGGCTGTGGAGCTCGTGTGTGACGGCGACGAGCACACCCTCCCCGCGCGAGGCGATGTCACGGACATGCGTGTCCAGGAGCGGGTGGTGCTCGTAGCCGTCGGAACCGACCGGGTTCACTCCTCCGGCTCCTGCCGGACCTCGGTGCGGCGCATGAACCTCTCCCAGCCGCCGGCCGCTCGCACCCGCAGAGCCCGGCTCGGTGCACCCGGCCGGGGCTCCGGCGGCGTGTACGTACGGCCACTGGCGCCAGGGTTCCTGCGGGGCGGTCCGGAGGTTGTCACTCGGTCGCTCCTCTCCGTGGGAAGCCGCCCGGAGGGCCCTTCGGCCTCCGAGCGGTGTGTGACCAGTGAACGACGATCCGTTACCTTCTCCCGGAGCGGACCTCGCGCAATACCCGGGCGTTCTCCAGGCGTTGGCGCGTGGCGGGTATGAGTGCGTGAAAGGGTTCTCGTGAGGGGAGACCTATGACGTCGAGGCGCAAGCACTTTGCGGAACGGCGCGCGGCCCGGGGTTACTCTCAGGAGGAATTCGCAGAAGCGCTCTCGGTGGCCGCGTCCACCGTGGTCCGTTGGGAAAATGGTCGCGCCACCCCGCGTCCCCACCAACGGCCGGCGATCGCTGAGCTGTTGGGAGTGACCCTCTCCGAGCTGGAATCCCTTCTCTGCGACGAACAGCCGGCCGAGACAGCCGGGCTCTCCGCTGCTCCACCTCTTCTCCATGGTGATGATGACGACATGAAGCGCCGCGAAGTCCTGGGTCTGCTCGCCGTTACGGGTGCGCTGGTTGCTCTTCCCGATCCCGGTGAGGCGGCCGGAGGGCGGGCGGTATCGACGTTCTTGGAGACAGGGGACGCTCTACACCGCAGCCTCTGGCAGGTCTACGCTCTATCAGACTCCAAGCAGGTCGTCTTCCCTGCGGTGCGCGCGCAGCTCGATGTGATGGCGAAGGCGCTGACTGAGACCCGTACTGCTGTGGATCGGTCCCGATTGTGTCGGATGACGGCCGACGTCTACCAGCTCGTCGGTGAGTTGTTCTTCGATGCCAACCGGTACACCGACGCCGCGCAGTGCTACACACTGGCCGCCAACGCGGCCTACGCCGGTGGCGACCACGACCTGTGGGCCTGTGCCATGACCCGCCACGCGTACGTCGAGCTGTACGCGCGCCGCGCGCACGCTGCCCAGCCCCTGCTCGCGGCCGCTTTCCGCATCGCCCGGCGGGGCGACGACGCTCTCTCCACCCGTCACTGGGTCGCGGCCGTCCAGGCGCAGGCGTACGCGGCCGTGGGTGATCTCCACGCGTGCAACCGGGCTCTTGACGAAGCTGAGAAAGTGCACGCCCTCGACGGCGCTCACTCCCACAACGGCGGCTGGCTCCGCTTCGACGGCTCCCGCCTGGCAGAGGAGAGAGGGGCCTGCTATCTCCAACTGGGCCGCCCTGACCTCGCTGAGGAAGCGCTCACCGCAGCCCTTGCCCAGCCTCTGTCCCTGCGTCGCCGCGCTGCTGTTCTGAGCGACCTCGCCGTGCTCGGGGTGCACAGGCGGGACATCGACCAGGTCGTGCACTACGCGGAGCAAGCACTCGGACTGGCCGACCGGTCGAATTCGGGGTTCATCGGCAAGAAGCTGGACGGGCTTCGGGGGCGTCTTGCCTCGCTCATGTCCGATGACCGAGTCTCGACTCTCGATCACCGAATCGCGGCGCTTCCGCGCATCGCATGATGAGAGGGACACGCGCATGAACGACGGCCGGATCTTCCGCGAGGCGTGGATCGACGGTGTGAACAAGCACTATCCCGGCGAGCCCAAGCCTGGCTACGTCACGCCGTGGGACGAGACGCCCGCGTGGGAGCGCGAAGCCGCCACCGCCGTGTACGGGCAGGTGCGCGACTTCATCGAGGTCAGCGGCGGGCATGCGGCGAGGCTCACCCGCGACCAGAAGGGCCGATTCGTCGCGATCTGCTGGACCGCCCAGATGTTCATGCACTTCGAAGACCCGAAGCCCGGGTATGTCGCCGACTGGTCCGACCTGCCGGTCTGGCAGCGGGCGACCGACGCGGACATCTTCGAACGCATCGAAAGGACCGTCTGATCTCAGGAGCGACGACGTCCCCGTCCGGGTCGATCTGGGCGGGGATGTCTTGTTACGTACCCATCAAAGTAGCCACGGAAGTACCATTCCTGCACGTTTGTGCAGGTCATAGCGTCGCGTTGGGCAGGACGGACCGCCGCCTGTATCTGCCGGCCCCCTGCTGATGAGTTCGCCCTCCGTCGGCAGACGCCGTCGCGCCGGTCCGTCAGCCGGCGCCACCCCACAGGAAGGGCCAACCGCAAGTCGCTGCGCGGGCTCGGGTTCCACCTGTTCTGCTGGGCCAGTGACGGAATGGGCCCGGTCCATCGCCTCACGACGTCGACCGGGCGGCGGCGCCGTTCACGCGGACGTCGCTGCCGACCGGGTTCCCGTCGCCCGCCAGCGCCTGCGCGGGCTGAGATCCGCACTTGTCGCCCTCTTCGACCGACTCAGCGTCCAGGACTGCCGTGGGCCGACCCGGTCTCCCCTCCAAGACATAGGCTCATCGGCATGAAATTCCTTGGTCTGTGCGGAAGTCTGCGGTCCGGGTCGCTGAACGCGGCCGTGTTGCGTACGGCGGCGGAGCTGACCCTGCCCCCGCGCGAACTGGACCTCGACCCGGGCCTGGGCCGGCTGCCCTACTTCAACGCCGACGTCGAGGAGACCGCGCTGCCCGAGGTCGTGGCGGAGCTGCGGGCGACGGTCGGTGCGGCGGACGGCCTGCTGATCGTGACCCCCGAGTACGCCCACGGCACCTCGGGCGTGCTGAAGAACGCCCTGGAGTGGCTGGTCGGCGGCGGCGAGATCGGCGGCAAGCCGGTGGCCCTCGCGAGCGCGTCCCCCACGGTGACCGGTGGCGACCGGGCCCGCGCCTGGCTGGCCGAGACGCTCGCCGTGATGGGGGCCCAGGTCATCCCCCAGGACCTGCGCATCCCGCAAGCGCTGGTGAAGATCGCCGACGGCCGGGTCACCGACGAGCCGACCCGGGCAGCCCTGGCCGCACTCCTGGACGACCTCGCCCAGGCCGCCGACAGGGCCCGCGAGGCCGACGGCACCTTCGCGTCCTGATCGTCGCCGGGGGACGGGGGACGGGTCCGGGGGCGGGTAGGTGAGGGGCCGGCCCCTGTTCCGCTCCCGGGTCCGCCTCGACCCGGCGCTCACTCCTCGAACAGTGCCTCCTGCTCGCCGGCCGCCATCCGCCGTACCCGCCGGTTGCGCGTCCCCACCACCACGGCCGTCGCCGCCACCGTCACGCCGAGTGCGGCCGGGACCATCCAGCCGCGGTCGAGAACATGTCCCATGGCGTGGTCGAGGGAGAGCCGGCCGGGGCCGGTGACGGCGAGGCCGGCCGCCGCCAGGCCCAGGCTCGCCGGGTGCTCGTAGCCGCCCTCCTGGGCGAAGAAGCCGTTGGGCGCGTGCACCGCCGCCGCACCCGCCATCGCACCGGCCGCCGCCGCGCCCGCCGCCGGGGTCGCGAGCCCCAGGGCCAGCAGCGTGCCGCCGCCCGCCTCCGCCAGACCCGCCGCCATGGCGTTCGCCCTGCCGGGCGCGTAGCCGACGGACTCCATGAACTGGCCGGTGCCCGCCAGCCCGTGGCCGCCGAACCAGCCGAACAGCTTCTGCGCGCCGTGGGCCGCCAGTATTCCGCCGGTGCTCAGCCGGAGCAGCAGCAGGCCCAGATCGCGTCGGTCGTAACAGCTCACGGTGACTCCCGGCAGGCAGGTGGACAGGCCCCTCCCGTGGCTCCACCCTCGCACCGACGGCGCCGCCCGGCCCGTCCTGGCTGCCGTTCGGGTGGCGGGGCGGGGGAGAGGGTGTGAGCCTGGCGCCATGACGATTCAGCCGGCCAAACTCAGCGATCCGGTCGTCCGGGCCTTCGTCACCGCCGTCAACTCCCACGACCGGGCGGGCTTCATGGAACTGCTCGCGCCGGGTGCGACCATGGCCGACGACGGTTCCGACCGTGACCTCCCCGAGTGGACCGACCGGGAGATCTTCTCCTCCCGCGGGCACATGGACGTCGACAGCGAGTCCGACGGCGGCCGTACCCTGCTGGCCCGCTTCCGCAACGACACCTGGGGCGAGATGCGTACCAGGTGGTCCTTCACCGTCGAGGACGACGGGAGGATCTCGCGCTTCGAGACCGGGCAGGCGTGATCCCGGCAGGCGTGATTCCGGCAGGCGGGAAACGGCAGGTGTGAAAGGGCCGCTCATCCCGGTGCGGGCGGCCGATGGCGCTGGTGGCCTCGGAGACAGGCGCCTGACTGCCTTCCGGAGAGGGCTTCCGGCGCTCGACGGGCTGGGCACGGGCTGAGCACGGCCGGGGAATCATCGGATTTTCATGAGGCGGCAAATTCCCGGCCGTTCCGTGCCTCCGGTCGCGAAACCCCTGCTCGGCGCGGTGTACGGTCCCCGGGTGCGTGAATGTTCCCGGCTCAGCCGGCGTGCCGCCCTCGGGCTGGCGGCCGCCGCGCTTCCCCTGTCCACGGCCACCGAGGCCGCTGCGACGACGGTCATCGGCGGCGAGCGTCTGGCCCGCGGCGGTGTCCAGGTGCGTGGTGCCTCCGGACTGCCCGACAAGCTGACCGCCCGCTCATGGCTGGTCGCCGACTGCGCGAGCGGGGAGGTGCTCGCCTCCTTCGCCGCGCACCGGCGGCTCCCGCCCGCGTCCACGCTGAAGATGCTGTTCGCGGACACAGTCCTGAAGAAGTTCGACCGCGCCGAACGGTACCGGGTCACCGACGCCGACCTCGCCGACGTCCCGGCCGGCTCCAGCCTCGTCGGCATCAAGCCCGGTATCACCTACACCGTCGAGCAGTTGTGGCAGGGCGTGTTCCTGCGCTCCGGCAACGACGCCGTGCACGTGCTGTCCCGGATGAACGGCGGCATCGCGAAGACGGTCGCCGAGATGCAGGCCGAGGCCGAGGACCTGAGGGCCCTGGACACCCAGGTGGTCAGCCCCGACGGCTTCGATCACAAGGGGCAGATCTCCTCGGCGTACGACCTCACGCTCTTCGCCCGCCACGGCCTGAAGGACGCCGACTTCCGCGGTTACTGCGGCATGAGGACCGCCGACTTCCCGGCGGGCGGCGCGAAGACCTTCCAGATCCAGAACACCGACCGGCTGCTGACCGGGGCGTGGGGCCTGAAGACGTACGACGGCCTCATCGGGGTGAAGAACGGCTACACCAGCCACGCCGGCAACACCTTCACCGGCGCGGCCACCCGCGGCGGGCGCACCCTCCTGGTCACCGTGATGCACCCCGACGCCGGCGGCAACGCCGTCTACGAGCAGACCGCCGCGCTGCTCGACTGGGGCTTCACCCACGGGCGTTCGGCCCAGGCGGTGGGCACACTGGTCGAACCGCTCAGCGAGGGCGGGGCGGGCGCGGGCACGGTGCCCGTGCGGAAGGGCGTGCGGGCGGCGGCCGGCTCGCCCGGCTCCGCGGCCGGGGACGGATCGGCATGGCACCTGGCGGAGGGCACGGCCGGGGCGGTCGCCCTGCTGGGCGCCGGAGTCTGGGCCCTGCGGCGGCGCAAGGCGCGGACCCCGGCCGGCGGCGAGGGAGACGGCGGGGGTGGCGGCCGGGGCTGAGCGGACCGGGTGGCGGGGGTGGCGGCCGGAGTTGAGCGGCCCGGGTGGCGGGGGTGGCGGCCGGGGCTGAGCGGACCGGGTGGCGGCCGGAGTTGAGTGGACCGGGCGGTGTGTGCGGCGGCCGTTCCACCCACCGGCGTGCGGCCCGCGGTCGTCGCCGCGGGGTCCGCCCCCGACCCCGGTCCGGTGGAACGGCCGCCGCCTCCCCCTCGGAGTGGCAGCGGGACTTCCGTGGTCCAACTGTGAAGCTCTGGTGGAGGAGAGTTGAGCATATGTGCCCGACCGGCCGCAATGCCACGGATGTTGGAGTTCCGCTTGTGTTCGCGGAGGGGTGCGGCTCAGCCCCGCCCGATGTAGGGCATCGTCGTCGCCAGTACCGTCGCGAACTGCACGTTCGCCTCCAGCGGCAGCTCGGCCATGTGCCGTACCGTGCGCGCCACGTCGGCCACGTCCATCACCGGTTCCGGGGTTACCTCCCCGTTCGCCTGGAGCGCGCCGGTCTGCATGCGCGTCGTCATGTCGGTCGCCGCGTTGCCGATGTCGAGCTGGCCCACCGCGATGCGGTACGGCCGCCCGTCCAGGGACAGGGACTTGGTCAGACCGGTCAGCGCGTGCTTGGTCGCGGTGTAGGCGACCGAGTGCGGGCGGGGCGCGTGGGCCGAGATGGAGCCGTTGTTGATGATCCGCCCGCCCTGCGGGTCCTGCTCCTTCATCCTCCGGTAGGCCGCCTGGGCGCACAGGAACGCCCCGTTGAGGTTGGTGTCCACCACGTGCCGCCAGGCGTCGTAGGACAGCTCCTCCACGGGCACCCCGCCCGGACCGAACGTCCCCGCGTTGTTGAACAGGAGGTCCACCCGGCCGAACCGTTCCACGGTCGCCGCGAACAGCGCGTCCACGTCCTCGGGCCGGGACACGTCGGTGCGCACGGCGAGCGAGGCGGCCTGCGGGGCCAGGGCCGCCGTCTCCGTCAGCGTCTCGGTGCGCCGGCCCGCCAGCGCCACCGACCAGCCGTGGCGCAGCAGCTCCACGGCGACGGCCCGCCCGATGCCGGAGCCGGCGCCGGTGACCACCGCGATCTTCGATTGCCTGTCAGTCATGGTTCCGCAGCCTAGGCGCGCAGTCCGTCATGCGGAATCGGATGTCCGCCATACGGTTATCCGGCGCGGGTGACCCTCTTGGCCCCCTGGGTCCCCTTGGCCCCCTGGGTCCCCTTGGCCCCCTGGCCTCCTGGGTCCCCTAGGCCTGCTCGTCCCCCGGATAGCGCACCCCGACCCGCTCCCGCACCGCGTCCAGCGTGCGCAGCACCGCGAGCGTGCCCTCCAGCGGCACCAGCGGCGACTCCTTCTCGCCCGCCCGCACCGCCCGCATCACCTCCCGAGCCTCGTGCCGGAGGCTGGTCCGCGGCCCGTCGGCCGGGTCGGCGGTGAACTCCTGCGGATCGCGGCCGTCCCGGTGCAGCACGAACCGCTCGGGGTGGAAGAAGCCGGCCGGGACGTCGATCCGGCCGCGCGAGCCGGTGACCGACGCGGTGACCGCCGTACCGCCGACGATCGAACAGTGCACCGAGGCCAGCGCGCCGCTCTCCCACGACAGCACGGCACCGGTCTGCAGGTCCACGCCCTCCGGCGACAGCACCGCGCTCGCCGCGACCCCGTCCGGCTCGCCCAGCAGCAGCTGCGCGAACGACACCGGGTACACGCCCAGGTCCAGCAGCGCCCCGCCGCCCAGCGCCGGGTCCCGCAGCCGGTGCGACGGCGGAAAAGGACCGGCGAGGCCGAAGTCGGCCTGCACCGTGCGCACCTCACCGATCGCCCCGTCGTCCACCAGCGCCTTCAGCCGGCGGACGAGCGGATTGCAGTACATCCACATCGCCTCCATCAGGAAGCGGCCGTGCTCCCGGGCCAGCGCGACCAGCTCCTCCGCCTGACGCAGGTTCAGCGTGAACGGCTTCTCGCACAGCACGCTCCGCCCCGCCTCCAGGCACAGCCCGGCCGCCGCCCGGTGCGCGACGTGCGGAGTGGCGACGTACACGACGTCGACGTCCTCGTCCGCGGCCAGCGACTCCCAGTCGCCGTAGGCCCGCTCCACCCCGAACCGGTCCGCGAACGCCTCCGCCGACTCCCGCCGGCGCGAGGCCACCGCCACGATCTCCGCGTCCGGCAGATCCACCAGGTCCGCCGCGAACGCCGCCGCGATCCCGCCCGTCGCCAGGATCCCCCACCGCACGCTCTGCTCCGCCATCGCCGCCCCGCCCTCGCTCATGTGTGCCTCGGCAGTGTGTACGAGCTGAGAGCATAGGTGCCTGTTCAGAACGAGAGGGAGGGACACATGCCCGAGCACGCGGCGGCGCCGACACCGGAGACGGACCACATGTCCACCGCCCGGCACCCGGCCGCCACCCGCCGTACCGGCCTGCTCGTCACCGTCGTCCTCGGCGGCCTCACCGCCACACCCCCGCTCGCCATGGACATGTACCTCCCGTCCCTGCCGGAGGTCACCCGCACCCTGCACGCCCCCGCCGCCACCGTCCAGCTCACCCTCACCTCCTGCCTGGCCGGCATGGCGCTCGGGCAGCTCGTCGTGGGCCCGATGAGCGACCGCTGGGGCCGCCGCCGCCCGCTCCTGGCCGGCCTCGCCGTCTACCTCCTCGCCACCGCCCTGTGCGCCTTCGCGCCCGACATCGGGACGCTGGTCGCCTTCCGGCTGGTCCAGGGCCTCGCGGGGGCGGCCGGCATCGTCATCGCCCGGGCCGTCGTACGCGACCTGTACGACGGCATGGCCATGGCCCGCTTCTTCTCCACCCTCATGCTGATCTCCGGAGTCGCCCCCATCGTGGCCCCGCTGATCGGCGGACAGATCCTGCGGGTGACCGACTGGCGGGGCGTGTTCGTGGTCCTCACGGTCGTCGGAGCCCTGCTCGCCGCCGTCGTCTGGCGGCGGCTGCCCGAGACACTGGCGCCCGCCGACCGGCACGGCGGCGGAGTCGGCCAGGCTCTGCGCGCGATGCGCGGCCTCCTCACCGACCTGCCCTTCACCGGCTACACACTCGCCGGCGGCTTCGCCTTCGCCGCGCTCTTCGCCTACATATCCGCCTCCCCGTTCGTGATCCAGGAGATCTACGGCGCCTCCCCGCAGACCTTCAGCCTGCTGTTCGGCGTCAACTCCGTGGGCCTGATGATCGCGGGCCAGGTCAACGGCAAGGTCCTCGTCGGCCGGGTCAGCCTGGACAAGGTCCTCGCGACCGGCCTGGCGGTGATCGTGCTCGCGTCGGCCGCCCTGCTGCTGATGACCTCCGGGGCCCTCGGCGAGGTCGGCCTCGTCCCGGTCGCCGCCGCCCTGTTCGTCCTGATGTCCGCGATGGGCATCACCCTGCCCAACGCCCAGTCCCTCGCCCTGCTGCGCACCCGGCACGCCGCCGGCTCCGCCTCCGCGCTGCTCGGCACCTCCTCCTTCCTCGTCGGCGCGGTCGCCTCCCCGCTCGTCGGGATCGCCGGAGAGCACACCGCCGTCCCCATGGCCGTCGTCCAACTGGCGGGAGCACTGGTCGCGGCGGCCTGCTTCGTGGGAATGTGCCGTCCCTGGACGGCACGGGAGAGATCCCGTGCCGGGTCGGAGGGAGACGAGAGCTGAGCGCACCGAGACTGCGCGCCGGCACCCCGGAACGGGCCGGGCTCGACGCCGTCGAGCTCGGACACCTGGTCGCCGAGGCGCGCGCCCTGACCGCCGGTGACCGCCCCTGGGCGGCCGGCGCCGTCGTGCTGGCCGGCCGCGGACCCGTGATCGCCGTGGCCGAGGCCGCGGGCTGGGCGGTGCGCTACGCCTCCTACGACCCCGAGACCGGCACCGGCGTCGAGCTGCCGCCCGCCGCCCGGGTCCCGGCCACCGTCGCCACCCCCTTCGACCTGGCCTCCCTCACCAAGCTGTTCACGTCCGTCGCCGCCGTGCAGCAGATCGAGCGCGGCACCCTCGGCATCGACGCCCGCGTCGGCGACTACCTGCCCGACTTCCACGCGGCCGCCGTGTACGGCGTCACGGTACGGCAGCTGCTCACCCACACCTCCGGGCTGCGCCCCGAACTGCCCCTGTACGACTGCCCCGACGACGCCGGCCGGCTGGCCCTGCTGCGCGCCGAGGCACCGGTGACCGAGCCGGGCCGGTACGTGTACTCGGACCTGAACCTGCTCCTGCTCCAGTTCGTGCTGGAACGCAGCACCGGCCGCTCCCTCGACGTCCTCGTCCAGGACGGCATCACCCGGCCGCTCGGCATGACCGCCACCGCTTTCGGGCCCTGCCCGGGCGCGGCGGCCACCGAGGACCAGCGGCGGCCGTGGGCCAGGGCCGACCGGGGCATGCTGCGGGGCGTGGTGCACGACGAGAACGCCTGGGCGCTCGGGGGGGTCGCCGGCCACGCGGGCCTGTTCTCCACCGCGCCCGACCTCGCCGTCTTCTGCCGCGCCCTGCTCTGCGGCGGCTCCTACGGCCCCGCGCGCATCCTCGGCCCGGACTTCGTGGAGCTGCTGTTCACCCCGCCCGGGCTGGGCTTCGCCCTGGACCAGCCGTGGTTCATGGGCGAGCTGGCGGGCGGCGGCGCGGCGGGCCACACCGGCTTCACCGGCACCTCCCTGGTACTGGACCCGGCGACGGACACCTTCCTGGTCCTGCTGGCCAACACGGTCCACCCAAGACGCCGACCGCCGGACAGCGGGCCCCGAGCGCGGCTGGCGACAAGGCTGGCCCGAGCGGTGATCTGACCCCGCCCCCGGCCAGCCCACCTCCCGGCAGCTCACCTCCCGGCAGCCCACCTCCCGGCAGCCCACCTCCCGGGCAGCCCGCCACCGGGCAGCCCGCCACCGGGCAGCCCGCCCCCCGGCAGGCCGCCCCCCGGCAGCCCGCCCCCCGGCAGGCCGCCCCCCGGGCGGGTCTTCGTCGGTGTGCGGCGCCGTAGAATCGCCGGGTGAACGACCCCCTCCGCACCGCACTGGCCGAACTGCTCGACGGTCTGCCGCCCACGGAGATGACCGCCGCCGTGGACCGGCTCATCGCCAACTACCGCGGAGCCACCCCCACCCACGCGCCGATCCTCCGCGACCGCGCCGACGTCGCCGCGTACGCCGCCTACCGCATGCCCGCCACCTTCGAGGCGGTCCGCCGTGCGCTGGAGGCGTTCGCCGAGGCCGTCCCCGGCTGGACGCCCGGCAGCCATGTCGACGTCGGCGGCGGCACCGGCGCCGCCACCTGGGCCGTCTCGGCCACCTGGCCCGGCGGGCGCGAGGTGACGGTGCTGGACTGGGCCGAGCCCGCCCTCGCCCTCGGCCGGGAGATCGCCGCCGCCAACCCGGACCTGCGAGGCGCCCGCTGGCAGCGCGCCCGGATCGGGGCGGACCTCGCCCTGGACGCCACCGACCTGGTCACGGTGTCCTACGTCCTCAACGAACTCTCCCCGGCCGACCGGTCCGCCCTCGTCGACGCCGCGGCCGGCGCCGCGCGGGCCGTCGTGATCGTCGAGGCCGGCACCCCGGCCGGCTACGACCGCGTCATCGAGGCCCGCGACCGGCTGATCCGGGCCGGATTCCGGATCGCCGCCCCCTGCCCGCACAGCGCCGGCTGCCCCATCGTGCCCGGCACGGACTGGTGCCACTTCTCCGCCCGGGTCGGCCGCTCCTCCCTGCACCGCCAGGTCAAGGGCGGCTCCCTGGCCTACGAGGACGAGAAGTTCTCCTACGTCGCCGCCACCCGGCTGCCCGCCGAGCCGGCCCCCGCCCGGGTGGTCCGGCGCCCGCAGATCCGCAAGGGCCAGGTGCTGCTCGACCTGTGCGAGGCCGAGGAGCGACTGCGCCGCACGACGGTCACCAAACGCCACGGCGACCTGTACAAGGCGGCCCGGGACGCCGACTGGGGCGACGCCTGGCCGCCGCCCGACTCCGTGTCGTAACCGCTCCCGCCGCTTGTTACTTTCGACCCCATGGTCGACAAGCCCGCCCCCGACGCCACCCGCCGCAGCGAGAAGTCCCGCCGGGCGATCTACGACGCGGCCCTCGCCCTGGTCGGCGAGGTCGGCTACCCCAGGACCACCGTCGAGGGCATCGCCGCCCGCGCGGGGGTCGGCAAGCAGACCATCTACCGGTGGTGGTCGTCCAAGGCGGACGTACTGCTGGAGGCGTTCCTGGACCTCGGCGAGCAGGTGGCCCGGACGGCGGGGCAGGAGCCGTACGCCATCCCGGACACCGGAGACCTGGCCGCCGACCTCAAGGCGGTGCTGCGGGCCACGGTGGACGAGCTGCTCGACCCGCGCTTCGAGGTGCCGTCACGGGCGCTGGCCGCGGAGGGACTGGTCAACGAGCAGGTCGGCCGTGAGTTCGTGAGCAAGCTCCTGGAACCGCAGCTCCAGCTGTACGTCGCACGGCTGCGCGCCGCGCAGGGCACCGGGGAGGTGCGCGGGGACGTGGACCCCCGGATCGCCCTGGAGCTGTTCGTCTCGCCGCTCGCGCAGCGGTGGCTGCAACGGACCGGGCCGATCTCGTACGACTACACGGACACCCTCGTCGAGTACGCGCTGCACGGAATCGCCCCACGCCGCCCCGCCGCGCGCCCCGCGGCCGGCCCCGCCCGGCGGGTGTGAGGAGCGTCTCGTCCGGTTCCGCCCGAACCGTCCCGCGGCCCCCCGGAGCACGCGAGGATGGGACGATGAGGCATGCTGTCCGGACAGCAGCGAGGCGACCACCCGGACCGAGGGGATAGATGAGCGCGACGTTCGGCGGCCGGAGCGGCCGGCAGGGCAAACTCTCCCAGTGGCTGCGCGGACGCCGCCCGAAGGAGGCCGGCGCCGGCGAGGGCGACCGTGAGGCCCTGCTGCTCGCCGCCGCCGGCGCGGGCCTGCCGCTCGCCCCGGCCGCGCACCCCGCGCCGGGCTACCGCTGCTCGTGCGACCGCGTCGGCTGCCCCACCCCGGCCCGGCACCCGGTGTCGTTCGCCTGGCAGACGCAGTCCACCACCGACCGCGCCCAGATCGAGCGCTGGGCCCGGCACCAGCCCGAGGCCAACTTCATCACCGCCACCGGCATGGTGCACGACGTCCTCGACGTGCCCCTCCAGGCCGGCCGCGAGGCCCTGGACCGGCTGCTCGGCTCCGGCGTCGAGGTCGGACCGGTCGCCGAGAGCGACGACGGCCGCATGCTGTTCTTCACCCTCACCCGGGGCACCCCCGAGGACGAGGACGAGTGGTGGCCCTGCGAGCTGGACTGCCACCCGGAGACGATGGACGAGCACCCCGGCCTGCGCTGGCACTGCCGGGGCTCCTACGTCCTCGTACCGCCCGCCCGGCTCCCCGGCGACGACCAGCGGGTGCGCTGGGTGCGGGGCTCCGAGCACCCGCTGCCCGACCCGCTGACCCTGCTGGAGGCGCTCACCGACGCCTGCGCCCGGTACGCGGGCACCGACGCCGGGCACCAGGGCGCGACCTGGCCCCCGCGGCACTGAGGCCCGGCCCGGGCGGTCACCCGCCCTGGGCGGCCGTGAGTCCCTGGAGCCGGGCCAGCACCTGCACCGGACCGCGGCCCGCCGGCGGGTCCAGGGCCGCCTGGTCGGCGATCGACTCCAGCATCAGCGACTGCTTCACCTCACCCTTGGTCAGGGCCAGCACGTCCTTGTCCGGAACCGGTACCGAGGTGCCCGCCGCGGCGGTCTGCTTCTGGTAGTGGTGCGTGGTGAAGAACACCAGCGCCCCGCCGTCCTTGGTGCGCAGCGCGAGCGGGGCGTAGTCGCCGTGGCCGAGCGGCTCGTCGATGAACTGCCGCACCAGGCCGGGCCGTTCGGCCGCCTTCCTGCGCTCCGCGCGCAAGCCGCTGGTGTTGGGGCTGTCCGCGAAGTCCTTCCCGCCGCTCTTCAGGTAGGCCGTGTACCGCCGGCTCAACTCATCGGGCCGGACGGCCAGCTGTGCGGAATCGGCCGGCACGGCCTCGGCCCAGCCGTCCTTGTCCGTCGTGAACTCCGGCACGGTCCCGGGCGCCATGAGCGTCAGATGGGCCACCTGCCACCGCTCGCCGAGGTCGCCGCGGGTGAACACCAGCACCCAGCGGAAGTCGCCGCCCTTGTTGCCCTTGGCGTCGGCGACGAACCAGCGCGGCCAGCCGGCCTTCTTCGGGATCGTGAGGTGTACGTCCGTCAGCGTCAGCGGGGTGTGGTGCGTGTTCCCGGATGGGCTGTTGACGTGCCCGGCCGTCAGCCGGGCGGAGTCGATGTCGGCGAGGGCGCCGGTGACGTAGGGCGCGTCCACGGAGCTGTCGTAGGTCTTGTCGGCCTTGTTGTACGCGTCCGTGAACGCGGTGAGCGCCGTGGCGGCCTCGGCACGGGTGGCGGCGGGCAGCACCGCGCGCTCCCCGTGCACCACCACGCATCCGCTCGCCGTCAGCGACAAAGCGGTCAGTGAGGCCGCTATGAGTGCGTTCCGGTCACGCCTGCGAGGCAGTCGACGGCCGCGTTCCCTGGTCATCGGGCTCCTTCACCTTCCCCTTCCCGGAGGCGAACCCTACCGGGGAGAGGAACAGCGCGAGCACCGGGACCAGGTACAGCGCCCACACCGTGATCTGCAGGACCGTCGGGTCCGGCTGGAAGTTGAAGACGCCCTTCAGCAGGGTGCCGTACCAGCTGGTCGGCGGGATCGTGCCGCTGATGTCGAAGGCCAGGTCGGTCAGGCCGGGGATCCAGTCGGCCTCCTGCAGGTCGTGGACGCCGTACGCGAGCACGCCCGCAGCGACCACGACCAGCATGCCGCCGGTCCAGGTGAAGAACTTGGCCAGGTTGATCTTCAACGCGCCCCGGTAGAACAGCCAGCCGAGGAGGACGGCCGTGGCGAGACCGAGGGCCACCCCGACCAGGGGGCGCGGGGTGCCGTCGGAGGCGGCGTGCACCGACGCCCAGACGAACAGCGCGGTCTCCAGGCCCTCGCGGCCCACGGCGAGGAACGCGGTGGCGACCAGCGCGCCCGTGCCCAGGGCGAGGGCCGCGTCCAGCTTGCCGTGCAGCTCCGCCTTCAGGTGCCGGGCGGTGCGCCGCATCCAGAACACCATCCAGGTCACCAGGCCCACGGCGAGGATGGACAGGGAGCCGCCGAGCGCCTCCTGCGCCTCGAACGTCATCTCCTGGGAGCCGAACTCCAGGGCGCAGCCGAAGCCCATGGCGATGGCGACGGCGATGCCGATACCGGTCCAGATCGGCCGCAGGGCGTCCCGGCGGCCGGTCTTGACCAGGTAGGCGATCAGGATGCAGACGACGAGCGACGCCTCGAGCCCCTCGCGCAGGCCGATCAGGTAGTTGGAGAACACGGGCTACGCCTCCTTCGAGAACAGCGTGCGGCCCCACCAGTCGCCGGAGTCCCGGACGCCAGGGGGTACCGCGAAGACCGCCGAACCCACGTGCTGGATGTACTCGTTGAGCGCGTCCTGCGCCGACAGCCTGCGCTGGAGCGGGATGAAGCCCTTGCGCACGTCCCGCTGGTAGGCGAGGAAGAACAGGCCCGCGTCGAGCCGGCCGAGGCCGTCGGTGCCGTCCGTGAAGGAGTAGCCGCGGCGCAGGATGGTGACCCCGCCGTTGGAGTCGGGGTGGGCGAGCCGCACGTGCGCGTCCGGCTTCATCGCCTTCAGGAACGGCTCGTCGCGCTCCCGGGCCTTGCCGACCGGGGCGCCCTCGCGCTTGTCCCGGCCG
This sequence comes from Streptomyces sp. NPDC042638, assembly GCF_040647235.1. Lineage (NCBI taxonomy): Bacteria > Bacillati > Actinomycetota > Actinomycetes > Kitasatosporales > Streptomycetaceae > Streptomyces > Streptomyces sp. NPDC042638. The sequence goes on along the minus strand of NZ_JBEZBT010000017.1, from coordinate 40,255 downwards.
AACACGTCCTCCTGCTCCTGCAGCGAGGCGCGGTCCCAGGTCTCGATGTTCATCCGGATGCGCCGGGCGACCAGGTACGACCCCCCGGTCATCCAGGACGTCCGCTCGTCGCCGTCCCCCTCGCCGACCCACACGAACTTCTTCAGCCGGTCGGTCTCGGTGCCCGCGATGTTGCGGGTGCCGTCCTTGAAGCCCATGAGGTTGCGCGGGGTCTGCTCGTCCGGGGTGGTCGACGAGGTCTTGCCGAAGCCCAGCTGCGACCAGCGGATGGCGACCTTGCCGAAGCCGATCCGGGCCAGGTTGCGGATGGCGTGCACGGCCACCTGCGGGTCGTCGGCGCACGCCTGGACGCACAGGTCGCCGCCGGTGCGGGACCGGTCCAGGTTGTCGCCGGGGAACTGCGGCAGGTCGGCGAGGGCCGCCGGGCGCCGGTCGTGCAGGCCGAACCTCTCGAAGAACGAGGGCCCGAACCCGATGGTGAGGGTCAGCCGCGAGGGCTTGAGGCCCAGGGCCTCGCCGGTGTCGTCCGGGGGCGCCTCGGCGAGTCCGCCGTAGGCGCCGTCACCGACCGCCTGCCCGGCGGTCATCCGCCGGGCCGCCGCCGTCCAGTCCTTCAGCAGCTGCACGAACTCGGCCCGGTCGTCGGTCTTCACGTCGAACGCGGCGAAGTGCAGCCGGTCCTGCACGGGCGTGGCGATGCCCGCCTGGTGCGCGCCGTGGAACTCGACGGCACCGCCCGTCTCGGCGGCGGCCGGGTTCATGTCGTCGCCCGCCTTGGCCATCGCCACCGCGCCACCGGCCGCGGCGGCGCCGAGCGCGAGCCCGGCCCCGCCCCAGCCGATCAGCGCCCGGCGGGACGGAGCGGTCCCCTGGGTCTCGGTCATCGCCCTTCCCTCCGTGTTACTTCGCGACCGCGGCGGCCAGCTTGGACAGCGGCTCGGCGAGGGCGTTCACCGCGTCCGACAGCTCCTTGCGCTGTTCCTTGCCGACCTTGTCGTAGGAGACGAAGTCGTACGACGTCTTGTCCTTGCGGTACGTGTCCAGCAGCGTTTCCAGCGCCGCGAACTGCTTGTCCAGTTCCCTGGCCAGCGCCGGGTCGTTCTTCGCGGCGACCGGCTTCAGCAGCTCGTAGGCCTTCTGGGCGCCCTCGACGTTGCCCTTGAAGTCGACCAGGTCGGTGTGCGCGTACCGGTCCTCCTCACCGGTGACCTTGCCGGTGGCGACCTCGTCGAGCAGCTCCTTGGCGCCGTTGGCCATGGAGGTCGGGGTGATCGAGGCCGTGCCGACCCGCTTCTGCCAGTCCTTCAGGTCGGTGACGAGCTGACCGGCGAGGCTCTTCTCCTCGGCGCCGATCCTCTTGTCCTGCCAGAGGGCCTTCTCCAGCCGGTGCCAGCCGGTCCACTTCTGGCCCTTCTCCAGGCCGTCGGCGCGGGTGTCGGTCTTGGGGTCGATGTCACCGAAGGACTCGGCGACCGGCTCGGTGCGCTCCCAGCCGAGGCGGGAGGGGGCGTACGCCTTCTTGGCGGCGTCGAGGTCACCGTCCTTGATCGCCTTGGCGAACGCCTCGGCGAGCGGCACGGTGGCGTCGGCCTGGTCCTGGGCGTACTGGCGGTAGTCCGCGACCGCCTGGTCCAGCTTCGGGTTCCGCTGGGCGGCGGTGCCCGAGCCGCTCACGGTGAGCTTCTGCCGCACGCCGTGGCCCTTCATACCGGGGCGGCAGGCGATCTCGTACGAACCGGCCTTCACCTCGGCGGTGAGCGTGTACTTGGTGCCCGGGCCGATGTTCTCCTTCTCGGAGACGATCCGGTCGTCCGGGAAGAGGATCTCGACCTCGGTGGCTTGCGAGCCCGTGTTCTCGATCTTGAGCGTGACGTGCCCGGCCGGCACGGACTCGGCCGAGGTCTCGCACTTCGAGTCGGCGGCCGTGACGTGGATGGCATTGCCGTCCTCGGCATCGCTCTTGGCGGTGCAGGCCGAAAGGGCGGTCAGAGCCGCCGCGGTCGCGGCGGCGGTGACGGTCAGTCGGACGGCTCGCATGCGGGCTCCAAGCGAATCTGGTGTGGTGAGGCTGCCCTAACTTACATGAGCCTTACCTCAGCCATACCCCTCGGGGTCGTGATTCAGCTCTCAGGGAGGGGCCCGCGCGCGGCTCGACCGCGATGCCCGGAACGCCGGGCAGGCGCGCACGAGGGCGGCGGTGTTTCAATGCCCCGGTGACTGACTACGACGTACTCCGCGTCTTCTGCGGACCGGACGGCGGCTACGGCAACGAGCTGGGTGTCGTCCGCGACGGCTCGGTGCTGCCCGGGCGGAGCGACCGGCAGGAGCTGGCGGCCAAACTCGGCTTCAGCGAGACCGTCTTCGTGGACGACCCCGAGCGCGGCGTGATCGACATCTACACCCCCGCCCTGCGCCTGCCCTTCGCCGGCCACCCCTGCGTGGGCACGGCCTGGCTGCTCGACGTGCCCGAACTCGTCACCCCCGCCGGGGTCGTCGGAGCCCGGCTGGACGGCGAGTTCACCTGGATCGAGGCCCGCCCCGAGTGGGCGCCGCCGCGCACCCTGCGCCGGTACGCGAGCGCCGCCGAGGTGGACGCGCTGGACGTGCCGCCGCTCGGGGAGTGGCTGTACGCCTGGGCCTGGGAGGACGAGGCGGCCGGGCGCGTCCGTGCCCGCGCCTTCCCCGGCCGCGGCGACGGCATCGAGGAGGACGAGGCGACGGGCGCGGCGGCGCTGCTGCTCACCGACCGGCTGGGCCGGGCCCTGAACATCACCCAGGGCCGCGGCTCCCAGATCCTCACCGCCCCGCAGCCGCACGGCTGGGTGGAGGTCGGCGGCCGGGTCTTCCTCGACTCCTAGGGCGCCGCACCGCGCGCAAGCCCGAGTACGTCCAGTACGAGGACTTCAGCTACCGGCGCGAGTCACCGACCTGTGGGCCGAGTGCACCTAGGCGCTCAGCGGGAACTCCTCGCCCAGGGCCCGCAAGACGTCCGTGTTCAGTGCGAACGCCCGCCTGCACTCGCCGACGATGCGCTGCCGCTCCAGCTCGTCGGCGCCGATGCCGTCCAGCAGCTGCCGGTAACCCCGCTTGAACGCGGCGGGGTTGGCGATCCGCTCGAAGACGTAGAAGCGGACCCCGTCGCCCTTCCTGGCGAAGCCCCACGTCTTCTCCGCCCTGTCCCGGATGATCTGGCCGCCGGAGAGGTCGCCGAGGTAGCGGGTGTAGTGGTGGGCGACGTAACCGCCGGGCCAGTGTTCGGCGCACTCCCGCACCCGGTCCGCGTACGCCCGGGTCGCCGGCAGGGCGCTCAGGCCCGTCCGCCAGTCCGGGCCCCGCAGATGTGCCAGATCCCGCTCCAGCGCGGGTAGCCGGAACAGCTCCGGCCGGACGAAGGGGCCGGCCAGCGGATCCGCGGCCGGCCGTGCGGCCGTGCTCTCCAGGGCCTCGTAGACGAACCACAGCTGCTCGGTGTAGCGCGCGTAGGCCGTGACGCCGAGCCGGCCGCCGAGCAGGTCGCTCATGAACGTCGAGGTCTCCGCCTCCCTGTGCTGCTCGTGCGACGCGGTCCGGATGAGGGACGAGAAGGAGTCCATGCGGCCCCGTTCCGAGGTGAGGGTTGCCGAGTACACGCTCTTGCCGACCTCATGCCGGTAAGTTTCCCGACAGTCTGTCGGTAAAAGGCTACAAGAGAAAGCCCGCCCCCGGCAGGGGGACGGGCTTCGCAGCGGCGGCCGGGGAGCGGGCCGGCTCAGGGCAGGGTCAGGATCTCCGCGCCGGAGTCCGTCACGACCAGGGTGTGCTCGAACTGCGCGGTCCGCCTGCGGTCCTTCGTCACGACCGTCCAGCCGTCGTCCCACATGTCGTACTCGTGGCTGCCCAGCGTCAGCATCGGCTCGATCGTGAACGTCATGCCCGGCTGCATCACGGTCGTCGCGTGCGGGCTGTCGTAGTGCGGGACGATCAGCCCGGAGTGGAACGACGAGTTGATGCCGTGACCGGTGAAGTCACGGACGACGCCGTAGCCGAAGCGCTTGGCGTACGACTCGATGACCCGGCCGATGACGTTGATCTGCCGGCCGGGCTTCACGGCCTTGATCGCGCGGTCCAGGGACTCGCGGGTGCGCTCCACCAGCAGCCGCGACTCCTCGTCCACGTCACCCACCAGGTAGGTGGCGTTGTTGTCGCCGTGCACCCCGCCGATGTACGCCGTCACGTCCAGGTTGACGATGTCGCCGTCCCTGAGGACCGTCGAGTCCGGGATGCCGTGGCAGATGACCTCGTTGACCGAGGTGCACAGCGACTTGGGGAAGCCGCGGTAACCGAGCGTGGACGGGTAGGCACCGTGGTCGCACATGTAGTCGTGGGCGACCTTGTCGAGCTGGTCCGTGGTGACCCCGGGCGCGATGATCTTCGCGGCCTCCGCCATCGCCCGCGCGGCGATACGGCCGGCGGTCCGCATCGCCTCGATGGTCTCGGGGGTCTGCACCTCCGGCCCGGTGTACGGCGCCGGTGCAGGCTTGCCGACGTACTCGGGGCGGCGGATGTTTCCGGGAACCGAACGGATGGGGGACTGTTCCCCTGGTACGAGCAGCGACTGGCCAGACATGCCAGCGAGTCTAACCAGCGGACATGGGGGAACATGTCGGTGGCGAGAGGAGCTGGTCATGACCCTGTTCAAGAAGCGCACCGCCGGCAAGCCCGGCGAGTGGTACTACTGCCTGGAGCACAAGACGGTCGAGGAGGGTCCGGACTGCCCGGGCAAGGACCGCTTCGGTCCGTACGCCTCCCCGGAGGAGGCCCGGCACGCCATGGAGATCGCCGCCGAGCGCAACCTCCAGTGGGAGAACGACCCGCGCTGGCACGACGCGCAGGCGGACGAGGACACCGAAGAGAGCTGACCGGCACCCTTGCCGCCGGCCGGGTCGGACGGTCCGGCCGGGAGCGTCAGCAAGGGGACTCGGGGCCACCAGGGGGCCGCCGCGTCACCAAGGGGACCGCGGCGGTGCCATCAGTGCTTCGGCCAGCTGGGACAACCGGTCCCGGAAACCCCGCCGCGCCCTCGGAGGGCCCGCGTTCTCGCCCGCCGCCGCGCTCACCAGGTGCTGCACGGTGTCCAGGTCCAGCTCCGCCCCCTCCGGCACGACCAGCGTGTCGTGCGCCATGGCGGCCAGCTCGCCCCCGCCGGCGCCCAGGGCCAGCACCGTCACCCCGGCCCGCCGCGCCGAGTGGACCCGCTCCAGCAGCGGCGCGGGCTCCTCGGGCGCCACGACCAGCAGGGTCTCCCCGCGCCGCGCCGCCGCGATCCGGCCCGGCCCGACCGCCAGATGCGCGGGATCGGAGGGACGCGCGTGATGCCGTACCAGCGTCGGCGCCAGCTCGGGCGTACCCGACCAGGCCGCCTCGTCCACCAGGTGCGCCGCCAGGTGCCAGGGCTCGTACTCCGGCGTGCCCACCAGCAGCAGGCCGCCTCCGTGCGCCACCACCGAGCCGCGCAGCACCCCCGCGAACCGCCGGGTGGCCCCCAGCCACTCCGTCCCGGCGAGCACTTCCCTCAGCCACGCGACCCGTACGGCGTCCATGCGACCGCATCCTGCCGCAACCGGCCACTCGTGACCCGGAGTTCACCGCGAATTCGCCCGGAGTGGGGATGGTCACGGCCCAGCCCCAGGTCGTGAGGAGCCGCCCGATGACCGACGTGACCGTCCCCTTCCGCGCGGGCCACGAGGGATACGCCAGCTTCCGCATCCCCGCCGTCGTCGCCACCAGGTCCGGCACACTGCTCGCCTTCTGCGAGGGCCGGGTCGCCTCCGCGGCCGACAACGGACACATCGACGTCGTGCAGAAGCGGTCCACCGACGGCGGCCGTACCTGGGGCCCGCTCCAGGTCGCCGCGAGCAACGGGACGGACCTGGCGGGCAACCCCGCCCCCGTCGTCCTCGACACCGGCCGGATCCTGCTCGTGCACATGCGTGCCGCCGCCTCCGCCACCGAGGCCGCCATCCTGCGCGGCCAGGTCAAGGACGCCGACGGCCGGCGGGTGTGGGCGCAGCACAGCGACGACGACGGGGTCAGCTGGTCCGCGCCGAAGGAGATCACCGCCCAGGTGAAGAAGCCCGGCTGGCGCTGGTACGCCACCACACCCGGACACGCCCTCCAGCTCACCTCCGGCCGCGTCCTCGTCCCGGCCAACCACACCGTCCCGCCCACCGGCACCGACACCGGCGCCGAGGCCAGGTACAACAGCGGGCACTGCCTGCTCAGTGACGACCACGGCGAGACCTGGTACCTCGGCTACCTGGACGAGAACACCGACGGCTACGTCAACGTCAACGAGACCACCGCCGCCGAACTCCCCGACGGCCGCGTCTATCTGAACACCCGCAACGACTCGCCGTCCCCCGGCAACCGCGCCGACGCCCACTCCACCGACGGCGGGAAGACACTCGTGAAGCCCTTCCGGCCACAGGCCGGGCTGACCGCGCCGGTCTGCGAGGCCGCCGTGCTCCAGCTCCGCGACCCCGACGTGCTCCTCTTCTCCGCCCCGGCCGACCCCGCCGCCCGCGCCCTGATGACGATCCGCGCCTCCCGCGACGGCGGCACCACCTGGCGCACGGCGTTCACCGTCGACGGGCTGCCCGCCGCCTACTCCGACCTCGTCCGCGTCGACCCGCACACGGCCGGACTGCTCTACGAGACGGGCGACTTCGGCACCTACGAGACGATCACCTTCCGCCGGGTGCCCGTGCACCGGCTGATCTGAGCCGGGGCCCGGGCGGTCACGGACGTAGAGTCGGGCCATGACCTCTACCGACAGCGCACAGAAGGCCCCCGCCAAGGACCCCTGGGACCTGCCCGACGTCTCCGGGTACGTCGTCGGCGTGCTCGGCGGCACCGGACCGCAGGGCAAGGGCCTCGCCTACCGGCTCGCCCGGGCCGGCCAGAAGGTGATCATCGGCTCCCGGGCCGCCGAGCGGGCCCGGGCCGCCGCGGACGAACTCGGCCACGGCATCGAGGGCGCCGACAACGCCGAGACCGCGCGCCGCAGCGACATCGTGATCGTCGCCGTGCCGTGGGAGGGCCACGGCGACACGCTGAAGTCCCTGCGCGGGGAACTGGCCGGCAAGCTCGTCGTGGACTGCGTCAACCCGCTCGGCTTCGACAAGAAGGGCGCCTACGCCCTCAAGCCGGAGGAGGGCAGCGCCGCCGAGCAGGCCGCCGCCCTGCTGCCGGACTCCCGGGTCGCCGCCGCCTTCCACCACCTGTCGGCCGTCCTGCTCCAGGACCCGGAGATCGAGCAGATCGACACCGACGTGATGGTGCTCGGCGAGGAGCGTGCCGACGTGGAGACCGTGCAGGCGCTGGCCGGGCGCATCCCCGGTATGCGGGGCGTCTTCGCGGGCCGCCTGCGCAACGCCCACCAGGTCGAGTCGCTGGTCGCGAACCTGATCTCCGTCAACCGCCGGTACAAGGCACACGCCGGGCTCCGCGTCACCGACGTGTGAGCCGGGCCGGAGGCATGGGGGACACTGGTCGCCGTAGCAGTGTCCCCCGCAAGGAGCCGTACCCCATGTCCCTTCTGCCCCCGCCCAGCCCGGACCGGCGACTCGCCCTGTACGCCCTCGCCGTCTGCCTCCTCGCCGTCGCCGCGGCGGTCGTCTCCTTCGTCCAGGGCAGCTGGCTGGGCATCGTCTGGGTGCTGCTGGCGGGCCTGTCGTCCAACATGACCTGGTACTACATGAAGCGGGCCAAGGTCACCCGGAGCGGATCCGTCACGGGCTGACCGCGCAGTACTCGTTGGCGCCCTGCCAGAACCGGTACAGGTCCTGTCCGCAGTACTGCGAGAAGTAGTCCACGTTCAGCGCGCGCAGGATCGCGTCGATCACGTCGAAGAACGCGCCGTTGACCGCCGGCAGCCACAGCAGGGCGAACACGAAGAGCAGGCCGAACGGCGCGTACGGCTCCACCTGCCGCTTCACCTTGTACGACAGCCACGGCTCGATCACGCCGTAGCCGTCCAGGCCCGGCACCGGCAGGAAGTTCAGGATCGCCGCCGTCACCTGGAGCAGCGCCAGGAACGCCAGCGCGAACCGGAAGTCCGCGGGCACGCCGTCCAGGGCGTGCAGCCAGAACGGGGCCGTGCACACCGCAGCGAACAGCACGTTCGTCAGCGGGCCCGCCGCCGAGATCAGGCTGTGCCGCCAGCGGCCGCGGATCCGGTTCCGCTCGATGAACACCGCGCCGCCGGGCAGACCGATCCCGCCCATGATCACGAAGAGCACCGGCAGCACGATGCTCAGCAGCGCGTGCGTGTACTTCAGCGGGTTCAGCGTTAGATAGCCCTTCGCGCCGACCGTGATGTCCCCGCCGTGCAGGGCGGTGCGCGCGTGGGCGTACTCGTGCAGGCACAGGGAGACGATCCAGGCCGCCGTCACGAACAGGAACACCGCGATGCCCGGCTGCGCGGCGAACCCCGTCCAGGTGGCCCAGCCGGTCACCGCCGACACGGCGAGGATGCCGACGAACACAGGACTGACCTGGCGGTCGCCGTGACGGGTGGTGGCGGTGGTCATGGTCGGACTCCTGTACGGCCGGGATGGTCGAAGACTGCGACCGTACCGGCCGCCGACGCGAGGGGAAAACGTCTCGCGGTGGCCGTCCGGTTCCAGCAGGGTGGGGGAGTGGCACGGATGAGGGTGTTCTACGAGTACTGGCAGATGGAGTGCTGCGGCACGCCGTTCGCCGTCGGGGACGAGGTCGGCTGGCGGCTGGTGGCCGTCGACGCCCGGGCCCCGCAGGGCGAGTACTACGGCGCCGGGACGTGGGTGGAGAACCACGGCGGACCCGACCACGAGACCACCGGGCGGGTCCGCGGCATCCACCTGGTGCACCAGGAGTACCTGGCCCACCACGATCCGCGCGCCGTCGAGCCGCCTCCCGCGCGGCCCGGCGAGGTGGTCTTCATGGCCACCGGGCGCCGTTTGGAGGCGGTGCCCGGCGCGCATACCCTGGAGCCCGTCGACGGCTGCCCGAAGTGGTTCGACCCGTTCGAGGACGAGGAGCAGCCGCCGCGGCAGGTGCCCTTCCGGGTCCGCCGTGCCGTCGGCGTCCTCGTCACCCTGGACGTCCCGGACGATCCGGATGTCCCGGACGTCCCGGATGTTCCCGACGGCACACCGCGGCAGCCCCGCGACCCCCGCTGACCGCTCCGGAGACAATGACCCCCGTGCGATACCGGCTGCTCGGCACCACCCAGGCCATCCGCCCCGACGGCACGCCCGTCCCCGTCGGCGGGGCGCGGCTGCGTGCCCTGCTGACCGTTCTCGCCCTCCGGGCCGGCCGCACCGTGCCGGCGGGTGTGCTGGTGGACGAGGTGTGGGGCGCCGACCCGCCCGCCGACGCCACCGGCGCGCTCCAGGCACTCGTCGGCCGGCTCCGGCGGGTCCTCGGCGCCGCCGCCGTCGCCTCCGCCGACGGCGGCTACCGGCTCACCGCCGCACCCGACGACATCGACCTCACCCGTTTCGACCGGCTGACCGGCGACGGCCTCGCCGCCCTCGCCGACGGCGACCCGGCCAAGGCCGCCGCCGTCCTCGACGACGCCCTCGCCCTGTGGCACGGCCCCGCCCTCGCCGACCTGCCCGACCGCACCGCCGAGGCGGCCCGCTGGGGGACCCGCCGCCTCGACGCCCTGCGCGCCCGGCACACCGCCGCCCTCGCCCTCGGCCAGGCCGAGCAGGCGCTGCCCGAGCTGACCGCCCTGTGCGACGACCACCCGCTGGACGAACCCCTCCAGGCGCTGCGGCTGCGCGCCCTGCGCGACACCGGCCGCCCGGCCCAGGCGCTCGCCGCCTACGAGGACGTACGGCGCCTGCTCGCGGACCGGCTCGGCGCCGACCCCGGGCCCGAACTGCGCGCCCTGCACACCGAGCTGCTGCGGGAGGAACCGCCGGCCCCCCGGCCCGCGGCGGCCCCGGGCAACCTGCCCGCCCGGCTCACCTCCTTCGTCGGCCGGGAAGCCGACATCCGGGCCATCGGCGCCGACCTCACCGGCGCCCGGCTGGTCACCCTGCTCGGGCCCGGCGGAGCGGGGAAGACCCGCCTGTCGCAGGAGGCCGCCGAGGCGGTACGGCACACCGTCCGGGACGGGGTGTGGCTCGCCGAGCTGGCCCCCGTGGACGACCCGGACGCCGTACCGCAGGCCGTGCTCACCGCGATCGGCGCCCGCGAGACCGTGCTGCACGGCGCCGGAGTGGAGAGCATGCGCGCGGTCGCCGACCGGCACGGCGAGCCCCTCGAACGGCTCGTGGAACACTGTGCCCGGCGCCGGATGCTGATCATCCTGGACAACTGCGAGCACGTCATCGACGCCGCCGCCCGGCTCGCCGAGAGCCTGCTGGCCCGCTGCCCGGAGCTGACCGTCCTCGCCACCAGCCGCGAACCCCTCGGGGTGCCGGGGGAACTGGTGCGGCCGGTGGAGCCGCTGCCCGAGCCGGTCGCGCTGCGGCTGCTGGCCGAGCGGGGTGCGGCGGCCCGGCCCGGATTCCGCGTCGAGGACGATCCCGGGGCCTGTGCCGAGATCTGCCGGCGGCTCGACGGCCTGCCCCTCGCCATCGAGCTGGCGGCCGCCCGGCTGCGCATGCTCACCCCCCGGCAGATAGCCGACCGGCTGGACGACCGCTTCCGGCTGCTCACCTCCGGCAGCCGGACCGTGCTGCCCCGCCAGCAGACCCTCCGAGCCGTCGTGGACTGGTCCTGGGACCTGCTGGACGCCGACGAGCGGGACGTCCTCGCCCGGCTGTCGGTCTTCGCCGGCGGCTGCGACCTGGCCGCCGCCGAGGCCGTGTGCGGCCCGGCCGCGCTGGACGCGCTCGGCTCCCTGGTCGACAAGTCCCTCGTGGTGGCCGCCCCGTCGGCCGACGGGGCGATGCGCTACCGGCTGCTGGAGACCGTCGCCGAGTACGCCGCCGAACGGCTCGACGAGACCGGTGGCCGCGCCGGGGCCGAACGCACCCATCTGACGTACTACCGCGAACTCGCCCGCACCACCGACCCGTTGCTGCGCGGCTTCGAGCAGCGCGCCGCCATCGAACGCTTCCAGCTGGAGTACGAGAACCTGCGTACCGCACTGCGGCACGCCGTCGCCCTGGGCGACGAGCAGGAGGGGCTGTCCCTGGTGCTGTCCCTGGTCTGGTACTGGCAGATGCGCGATCTGCGCATCGAGTGCCGCGGCTGGTCCGAGGAGGTGATGGCGCTCGGCCCCGACCCGTTCACCGAACCGGTCCGCACGGCCCGGCCGGTCTGGCAGCGGTGCACCGACAGCCCGCCCCCGCTCACCGGCGAGCTCCTCGCCGAGGCCCGGCGCGGTCTCCACCTGGCTCATCTCGCCTGCATGGACACCCAGTTGCAGGCATGGCAGACCCCCGAGGCACAGGCCAAGCTGCGCGTCATCACCGAGGTCTACGAGCCCGGCCTGCCACAGGGCTGCCGCACCCCCGGCATGGCGTGGTTCTTCGCGGAGATGCTCACCAGGGGCGCGGAACGGCTGAACACGATCATCGACGCCGCCGTGCGGACCTGCCGGGACACCCCCGGCTTCGAGTGGGAACTGGCCGGTTGCCTGCAGATGCGCGCCAACCTGCTCGCCAACCGCTCCGACTCGGCGGAGGCGGCCTTGCGGGACGCCGACGAGGCCCTGCGGATCTACCGGCGCCTCGGCGACGAGTGGGGCACCGCCGAGGCGCTGTCCGCCCGGGGCGAGGCCCATGAACGCAAGGGCGCCCACCACAGCGCGGCCGCCGACTACCAGGCGGCCATCGACCACGCCGCGCGCCTCGGTGCCCGCGCCCAGATCGCCGTGCTCCGCGCCCGCCTCGGCGGCGCCTGCCTGGAGTCGGGCGAGACCGAGCGCGGCGAACGGCTGCTCCGCGAGGTCATCGCGAGCCAGGAGGGCACCCACAACGAGGGGATGCCGGCCGCCCGGCTCTTCCTCGCCGGCTGGCTGGGCCTGAGCGGCCGCGTCCCCGAGGCCCGCGAGCAACTCCAGCTGCTGCGCGACGACTTCAAGATCGCCCACTTCGTCGTCTTCGACGCCCTGATCCTGCGCCAGGAGGCCATACTGGACGCCGTCGAGGGCGAAGGCGAGAAGTCCCTGGAGCGGATCAAACGAGCCCTGGCGCTCGCCACCGACCCCCTCTCCCAGGCCATCACCCCGCACCTGCACTCCCTCTGCCTCGGTGTCGGGGCGATGGCCCTCACCGCCCTCGGCGACGGCGACCGCGCCGGTGACGCCGCCCGCTGCCTGTCCGCCGCCGTCGCCCTGCTGCCGGCCGGCCACACCCTGACCCGCATGGAGCGCCTGGGGCACGAGCTGACCGAGGCCCGGATCCGGCAGACGCTCGACGAGGCCGCGTACGAGGCCGCATACGCCGAGGGCGGTGGCCTCTCCCTCGCGGAGGCCACCGCCCTGCTCTGAACCGGAGCGGGTCAGCTCTTCGTACGGAACTTGTGGATCGCGACCGGCGCCATGACCGCGGTGAGCCCCACCGACCAGATCAGCGTCACCCACAGCGGGCGGCCGACCGCGCCGCCCTCCATCAGTCCGCGCGCGGCGTCGGCCAGCGTGGAGAGCGGGTTGTAGTCGGTGAACGCCTGCAGCCAGCCCGGCATCGACGCCGTCGGCGCGAAGATCGACGAGCCGAACTGCAGCGGCATCAGCACCAGGAAGCCCATCGCCTGCACGGACTGGGCGCTCTTCATGATGACGCCGAGGGTCAGGAACACCCACATCAGCGCCGAGCCGAACACCGCGGACAGCGCCACGGAGGCCACCAGACCGCTCCAGCTGTGCACGTCGTAGCCGACCAGCAGGGCGACCACCAGCAGCACCACGGTCGCGAACAGCATCCGCAGCAGCTCCACCGAGATCTTCGCGAAGAGCACGGAGCCGCGCCCGATGGGCAGCGAGCGGAAACGGTCCATCACACCGGAGTTGAAGTCCGTGTTGAACCCGGTGCCCACGCCCTGGGCCATGTTCATGCCCATCATGGCGAGCAGGCCGGGGATCACGTACTGGACGTAACGGTCCTGCCCGCCGCCCAGCGACTGCCCGATGGAGCCGCCGAAGACGTACACGAACAGCAGGGTGAAGATGACCGGGAACAGGATGGCGTCGAACATCGACTCCGGGTCCTGCCGGATCCACAGCAGGTTGCGGCGGATCAGCGCACCGGTGTGCCGCAGATGGGCCCGGAGCGGGATCGGCGCGTCGGTCTTCGCGGCGGCCGGGGAGAGGGTGGCGGAACTCATACGGCGACCTCCTGGCGGTCGTCGGCGGGCACGGCGTCCTGCGGGGCACTGGCACGGTGACCGGTGAGCGACAGGAACACCTCGTCCAGGCTGGGCAGTTCGGTGGTGATGGAGGAGATGGTGATACCGCGCGCGGTGACCGCGCCGACCACGGCGGTCAGCTGTTCGTCGCTCAGGATCGGCACCAGCAGGGCCCCGGCCTCGGTGTCCACGGTGGTGGTCGCGAGCCCGGTGATGCCCAGCTCGTCCAGCATCCCGGCGAGCGGGCGCAGCTCCAGCGGGTCGACCGGCCGCACCCGCAGCGTGCGCCCGCCGACGCGGGCCTTCAGCTCCTCGATGCCGCCGCGCGCGATGACCTTGCCCCGGTCCACCACGGTCAGTTCGGAGGCGAGCTGTTCGGCCTCCTCCATGTACTGGGTGGTGAGCAGCACGGTGACGCCCTCGCCGACCATCGCCTTCACCTCGTCCCACACCTCGTTGCGGGTGCGGGGGTCGAGGCCGGTGGTCGGCTCGTCCAGGTACAGCACGGCCGGCCGGCCGATCATGGAAGCGGCCAGGTCCAGCCGGCGTCGCATACCGCCGGAGTAGGTGCTCGCCGGTCGCCGGGCGGCCTCCGTCAGCGAGAACCGCTCCAGCAGCTCGTCGGCGCGGGCCCGGGCGTCCTTGCGGGACAGGTCCAGCAGCCGGCCGATCAGGTACAGGTTCTCCCAGCCCGGGAGCTTCTCGTCCACCGAGGCGTACTGGCCGGTGAGGCCGATGACCCGGCGCAGCTGCCGGGGCTGGCGCACGACGTCGTAGCCGGCGACGGTGGCCCGGCCCGCGTCGGGGGTGATCAGGGTGGACAGGATGCGTACGAGGGTGGTCTTGCCGGCGCCGTTCGGCCCGAGCACACCCATTACGGTGCCCTCGCGCACGTCCAGGTCGACGCCGTCCAGCGCCTTGGTCCCGCCGTAGTGCTTGACCAGCCCCCGTACGGTCACGGCGGAGCGTCCGCCGGCGGGGTTGTCGTCGATGCTTGTCATGGAGAAGACAGTGCCAGGCCCCACCGACAAACGGCCGACAGGTCGCCGACATCCGCCGACAGCCCCTGACGGCACCGCCGTCCGCACTGCCGTCCGCACCGCCGCCCGGAACGGGGGCAGCCCCGCTGACGGGGGACGATCAGCGGGGCTGCCGGGTGTTGCCGGGGGTGGCTCAGTGGACGGAGTGCTCCTCCAGCGGGAAGGTCCCGCCGACGACGTCCTGCGCGAACTCCTTCACCGCGGCGCCCATGACGGCACGCAGGTCGGCGTACTTCCTGACGAATTTCGGCACCCGGCCCGACGTCAGCCCGAGCATGTCGGTCCACACCAGGACCTGCGCGTCCGTCTCCGGTCCGGCGCCGATGCCGACGGTCGGGATGTGCAGCACCCGGGTCACCTCGGCCGCCAGCTCCGCCGGTACCAGCTCCAGCACCACCGCGAACGCGCCCGCGTCCTGCACGGCCTTGGCGTCCCGCAGCATCTGCTGCGCTGCCTCCTCGCCGCGGCCCTGCACGCGGTAGCCCATGGCGTTGACGGACTGCGGGGTCAGGCCGATGTGGGCCATGACCGGGATGCCGGACTCCACCAGCAGGCGGATCTGCTCGTGCGAGCGCTCGCCGCCCTCCAGCTTGACGGCGCCGACCCCGGCCTCCTTGACCAGCCGGGTCGCCGAGCGCAGCGCCTGCACCGGGCCCTCCTGGTAGGAGCCGAAGGGGAGGTCGCCGACGACGAGGGCGCGTTGCGTGCCCCGTACGACGGCGGCCGAGAGCATGGACATCTCGTCGAGGGTGACGGGCACGGTGGTCTCGTACCCGAGGTGACAGTTGCCCGCCGAGTCGCCGACCAGGATCACCGGGATCCCGGCCTCGTCGAAGACGGACGCGGTCATCGCGTCGTAGGCGGTGAGCATGGGCCACTTCTCGCCCCGCTCCTTGGCGAGGGCGATGTCGCGGACGGTGATGCGACGGGTGCCCTTCCCTCCGTACAGCGCCTTGCTGCCGTCGGAAGGCGTGTTCTGGGCAGCCGAAAGCTGCGTCATGGCAACGGCTCCTTCAGTCATCTCGAGGCGCCCTGACGGCGTCCCCGGATCGCCTCCATGGTGGCACCTCGTGCCGGGCAGGGCCAGAGGGCCCCCCGTGATCCCCGTCGGCGGCCCGTCACCGTCCCCGTGAGCCGTCCCCGTCCCGGCTCCGGGCCCCGTCCGGGCCGTCGTGTAAGGCCTTGGTAAAAAAATTAAGATACGATACGGGGCCGTATCGAAATGATCGTAGGCTCGGGTGCATGACAAGCCCCACCCCTGCCTCCCGAATACCCGAAGCGGTGCACCGGCGCCGTTGGGCGATCCTCGGCGTCCTGATGCTGAGCCTGCTCATCGTCGTGCTCGACAACTCGATCCTGAACGTCGCCATCAAGACCATCGCGACCCCGGCGCCGACCGGTCTGGGCGCCACCCAGGGGCAGATCGAGTGGGCGATCAACGCCTACACCCTGGTCTTCGCCGGCCTGCTGTTCACCGCCGGACTCGTCGGTGACCGGCTCGGCCGCAAGAAGGTGCTGCTCGCCGGTATCGCCGTGTTCGGCATCGGCTCGGCGCTCGCCGCCGAGTCCGGCTCGCCGGGCCAGCTGATCGCCTACCGCGGGCTGATGGCCCTCGGTGCCGCCTTCGTGATGCCCGCCACCCTCGCCGTCCTCATGAACGTCTTCGAACGCGAGGAGCAGCCCAAGGCCATCGGTATCTGGGCCGGCGGCGTCGGCCTCGCCATCGCCATCGGCCCGATCACCGGCGGCGCGCTCCTCGACCACTTCTGGTGGGGTTCCGTCTTCTTCGTCAACGTGCCGATCGTCATCGTCGCGCTCGCGCTGATGGCCTGGCTGGTGCCCGACTCCCGCGACCCGCGGCCCGGCCGCCTCGACCCCATCGGCGTGGTCCTGTCCGTCGTCGGCCTCGTCCTGCTGGTCTACGGCATCATCAAGGGCGGCGAGCTGGCCGACTTCACCGACGCCAAGGTGCTGGGGACGATCGTCGCCGGTCTCGTCGTCCTGGCCGGCTTCGTCGTCTTCGAAAAGCGCAGCGACCATCCGTCGCTCGACGTCAGCTACTTCAGGAACAAGGTCTTCTCGGCCGCCATGAGCGCCATCGCGCTGGTCTTCTTCGCGCTGATGGGCGTCACGTTCTTCGGCGTCTTCTACACCCAGAGCGTGCGCGGCTACTCGCCGCTGGAGTCCGGCGTGCTGATGCTGCCGCTCGCCGCCGCCCAGCTGATCTTCGCGCCGCGCGCCCGGCTGCTGGTCGACCGGTTCGGCAACAGGGCCACCACCACCGCCGGCCTGCTGCTGATCGCCGCCACGCTGGCCGTGTTCGCCACCTTCGAGGCCGACACGCCGATCTGGCTGCTGGAGGTCGTCTTCTTCCTCATGGGCACCGGAATGGCGCACATCATGACGCCGACCTCCGTCGTGATCATGCAGGCGCTGCCCCGCGAGAAGGCGGGCTCCGCCTCGGCGCTCAGCAACACCTTCCGCCAGGTCGGCGGCGCCCTCGGCATCGCCGTCCTCGGCTCGGTCCTCGCCGCCTCCTACCGCAACGGCATCGAGGGCAAGCTCGGCCTGCTGCCGCCCGGCCTGCGGGACACCGCCGGCGAGTCCATCGAGGCCACGCTGGGCGTCGCCGAGAAGCTCGGCCCGCGCGGCCAGGCCCTGGTCATCCCGGCCCACGACGCGTTCCTGCACGCCATGCACATCACCGCCCTGTGCGGTACGGGCGTCGCCCTGGTCGGTGCCCTGGTGACGGTCCTGTTCCTGCCGGGCCGGCCGCCGGCCGGGAAGCAGGGCGAGCGCGAACCGGAACTGGTGGCCGCGACGGACTGACATCCGCCGGCGGCTCCACGGGGGAAGGAGGCCGCTGCGGGACAATTCCCGCAGCACAGCGAGAGGACGGAAACGACGTGAGCCTTGCCGACAGCCGGCCACGCCCGGACGGACCCGTACGGGGCCGGCCGCGCAGCGAAGCCGTGGAACGCGCCATCGTGGAAGGCGTGATGAAGCTCCTGGAGGAGGGCGTGCCCCTCGCCGAGCTGTCCATCGAACGGGTCGCGCGCACGGCCGGTGTCGGCAAGGCCACCATCTACCGCCGCTGGAGCGGCAAGGAGGAACTGTTCGTCGACGTGGTGCGCGCGGCCGAACCCCCCGACCCCGAACTCCCCGGCACCTGCCTGCGCGACGACCTCGTCGTGCTGCTGGAGTCCCTGCGCCGGCGCGGACTCATGAGCCGTTCGTCGGCCATCCTGCACAACGTGTACGCCCAGATGAAGTCCGCCCCCAGGATCTGGGCGGCCTACCACGCGAGCGTCATAGCGCCCCGGCGCGCCGTCGGCCTCGAAGTGCTGCGCCGCGGGCAGGCCAACGGCGAGCTCCGGGCCGACGTCGACCTGGAGCTAGCCAACGACATGTTCGTCGGCCCCATGCTCGTCCGCTCCGTCATGCGCCCCGACGCCGACCTGCCCGAGGGCCTGGCGGAACAGATCGTCGACGCGGTCCTGGCGGGCCTACGACCCGTCAGTTCGACAGTCTCGCCGCACTAATGTGCGTGTTTCGTCACAGACCCCGTCCGCCCCGGGGGTGACCGGAACTTCCCGCCCCGGCCCGTTCGTCATCGTCTTCCGTACGGCCGTCATGGGACGGCGGGAACGGAGCCGATCATCCCCTAGGGTCGGAAGTGAACGGGGGGCGAACGGTGTGCACGGCAGGCAGTGAGGCAGACGGTATGGCGCAGCAGGCGATGACGGAGACGGCGGACGGCGGCTCGGGGCCCGAGCGACCGGGGTCCCGGCTCCGGCGTCTCGCGCACCGCGCGTTCTCCGGCTGGCGGGGCGATCCACGCGTCTGGCGCCGCGGCCTGGTCCTCGCCGTACTGGCCCTGCTGCTCGCCCTGGTGATGCTCCTCCACTCGCACATCCCGAACCGGGTGGGCAACCTCGGCAGTCTCACCGAGACGTTTCTGCCCTGGCTGGGCTTTGCCATCCCGGTACTGCTGGTGCTCGGTCTGGTCCGGAAGTCGGCGACCGCGCTCATCGCCGTGCTGCTCCCGGCGATCGTGTGGCTGAACCTCTTCGGCGGACTGCTGACCGACAAGTCGGGCAGTGGCGGCGACCTCATGGTGGCCACCCACAACGTCAACGCCGACAACCCGGACCCGGCCGCGACCGCCACGGACGTGGCCGGGTCCGGCGCCGACGTGCTGGCCCTGGAGGAGCTGCCCGCCTCCTCCGTCCCCGTCTACGAGAAGGCGCTCGGGACGACGTACAAGCACCACGCGGTGGTCGGCACGGTCGGCCTGTGGAGCAAGTACCCGATGGCCGACGTCCGCGCCGTCGACATCAAGCTGGGCTGGAAGCGGGCGATGCGCGCGACCGTGACGACCCCGCGGGGCCCGGTCGCGGTGTACGTCGCGCACATGCCCTCGGTGCGGGTGAAGATGGAGGCCGGGTTCACCGCCCGGCAGCGGGACAAGAGCGCCGACGCGCTCGGCGAGGCGATCGCCGACGAGCCGCTCGGGCGTGTCGTCCTGCTCGGCGACCTCAACGGCACGATGAACGACCGCTCTCTCAACGCCGTCACCTCGCAGCTGCGCTCCACGCAGGGCGCGGCGGGCAGCGGCTTCGGCTTCAGCTGGCCGGCGTCGTTCCCGATGGCGCGGATCGACCAGATCATGGTCAAGGGTGTCGAGCCGCAGAGTTCCTGGACGCTGCCGCGCACGGGCAGCGACCACCTCCCGGTGGCGGCCCGTGTGAAGCTGGACACGGGCTCGTAACCCGCTGGAATACCGCGCCTGAGAGCGTTTGTTCCGTAGGGGAACTTACTGCGACACTCGAACCCGTACGGCACTTCCACTCTGAAAGGTCCTTCATGCCCCTGGCCCTGCTCGCCCTCGCCGTGGGCGCCTTCGGCATCGGTACCACCGAGTTCGTGATGATGGGCCTGCTGCCCGACGTCGCGGACGACCTGCACATATCCATTCCCAGTGCCGGGCACCTGGTCTCGGCGTACGCGCTGGGCGTCGTCATCGGCGCCCCGCTGCTGGCCGCACTGACCGCGCGCATGTCCCGCCGCACGGTCCTGATGGCGCTCATGGCCCTGTTCGTGGTGGGCAACGCGCTCTCCGCGCTCGCCCCCGGGAACGGCTCCCTGCTGGCCGCCCGCTTCCTCAGCGGCCTGCCGCACGGCGCCTTCTTCGGTGTGGGGGCGGTCGTCGCCACGGCGATGGTCCCGCCGGAGCGCAAGGCCCGCTCGGTGTCCCTGATGTTCCTCGGCCTGACCGTCGCCAACATCGCCGGCGTACCCGCCGCCACCCTCATGGGCCAGCACTTCGGCTGGCGTGCCACGTTCCTCGCCGTGAGCGCGATCGGCCTGGCCGCGATCGCCTCGCTCGCCCTCCTCATCCCGCGGGACCGGCAGCACGCGGCGTCCTCGACGGGCCTGCGCGGGGAACTCGCCGCCCTGCGGTCCCTGCCGGTCTGGCTGGCCCTCGGCACGACGGTGGCGGGCTTCGGCGCGCTCTTCGCGGCCTACAGCTACGTGACGCCCATGCTCACCGACGCGGCGGGTTTCGCCGAGACGAACGTGACCCTGCTCCTCGCCCTCTTCGGCGTGGGCGCCACCGCGGGTAATCTGCTGGGCGGCCGTCTCGCGGACCACTCCCTGCGCGGCACCCTCTTCGGCGGCCTCGCCTCGCTGGCGGTGGTGCTGGTGCTGTTCCCGCTGCTGATGCGCGCGCAATGGAGCGCCTCGCTGGCGGTGGCCCTCCTCGGTATGGCGGCGTTCGTCACCGGCTCCCCGCTCCAGCTGATGGTGATGGAGAAGGCCGCGGCGGCCCCCTCCCTCGCCTCCTCGGCCAACCAGGCGGCCTTCAACCTGGCCAACGCCGGCGGCGCCTGGATCGGCGGCCTGACCCTCGCGGCGGGCTTCGGTACGACGTCCCCCGCTCTCGCGGGCGCGGTCCTGGCGGTCCTGGGCCTGGGCGTGGCGAGCGTGGCGTACGCGGTGGACCGCCGCCGGGAGACTCCGTCGGCGGGCCGCGTGATCACGTCCCATGTGCCGGAGGACTCGGGGGCGTTGCACCACTGACCCGCCCGGCGCCGGGCGCCGGAAGGCGAGGTGTACGGTGATCGGGCGGGGCCGGTACCGCGTGCCGGCTTCGCGCTCCCCACCGGTAGTTCGTGCACGTCTCACCATCCATGGGAGGCACGGTGCAAAACAGAACCGTCTCAGTCGAGGATCGGCGTGGTTCGGAATGGGGCTGGTTCCTCGCGTGGCTGGTGGTCGGGGGCTGTCTCGCCCTGGGACTGGCCGCCCTGCCGTCGGTCGGCGTGGTCCTGATCGTGCTGGCCGCGGTGGCCGCCGTGCTCCTGCTCCGTAAGGGACACCGGACCGCGGTCGTCGGGAGCCTCGCCGGACTGGCCCTGCCCCTCTTCTACCTCGCCTACCTGAACCGGGGCGGCCCCGGGACCGTCTGCCACTCGACGGTGGGCGGACAGTCCTGTACCGACGAGTACACGCCGGTGCCGTTCCTGGCCGGCGGCGCGCTGCTGTTCGCCGCCGGTTTCCTGGTCTTTCTCCTGCTCGACCGTCGGCACCGGGGCACGCACTGATCTGAGGGCGCCTTTCCGGTTTTCCGTCCGGCCGGGCCGGATAACCGGGAAAGGCGCCCCTCAGTGACTGGGCCGGGGACGGGGCGCGGCGCTGCCCGACGATGTCGCGGCGGAACCACGCCGCATGGCCTCGTCGAATTTCGGGAAACACACGAACCATTTCCCCGAACTTTTGCACACCGCCACATGGAAAGCGGGATCCGGGGAGTCGCGCCGATAGTTCGCGACGCATTTCTCGTTCTGCCGCGGCTTGACGGTGGCGCCCTTCGGAATCACACCCGAGCTGCACATTTTCCCGGTCAGCACCACGCTCCCGGAGCCGGCCTTGACGTCGACCGCGCCGACGGCGAGGTCCTGGGCCCGGACCGAGGAGTTGTTCATACCGGTGAACAGCACCTTCAGCACCCCGCGCTCACGCGGGAGGACGAAGGAGGAGGCGCGGGTGAACTGGCCGGAGAACAGCGCCGTCGAGTACTGCACGGCCACCGTGCCCGGATCCATGCCCTTGGTGTCGGCCGCGGCGCCGGGCGCCGCGCCGGTGCCGGCGGAGCCGGACGAGCATCCGGTGGCCGCCAGCACCAGGGCTGCCAGGAGAGGGGCGGCGCCCCACGCACCCGTCCGGCGAGGACGGGGCGCGTGGGACGGCGCGTGGAGCGGGCTCATTCTCAGGAGGTCCATCCGAAGCCGGTCGAGCGGCGGTGGTGCACCAGGTTGGAGCAGCCGCCGGCCTTGCTGTCGTGCCAGGTGCTGACCTCGTTGCCGTTGCGCTTGCCGTACACGTGCACGTTGTGCTTGAAGACGGCCGTGTCGGTGCTGAAGCCGCAGGCGGCCCAGCCGGACGGTCCGAGCAGCGCGATCACGATCTTCTCGAAGTCGGTGTTCTTGAAGGTCTCGGCGCCGCCGGTGCCCCAGCCGTCGCTCTGGGTGCTGAACGTGGGCTTCGGGGTGCCGGACGTCCACCAGCCGTCGTACTTGAACTTGTAGGCGTTGTTCCGGGCGCTCAGCGAGCCCCCGTGGCCGTACAGCGGCCAGCGCAGGTTGGTCGTGAGCGACGTGATGGTGACGTTCACCGGGTCGATCCACGCCGTCTTGGTGTGCGCGTTGCTGTAGGGCGTGCTGCTCGCCGCGTCCGCCGCGCCCGTGTCGCTGAACGGCCCCGAGGCCGGGGTGACGGTGGCGCCGGTGTCACCGGCCGTGGAGTCGGCCTGCGGTGTCTCGGGCGTGACGTTGGTGTCCGCGGGCGAGACCAGGCTTGCTTCCTGGCTCGCGGAGATGGTGCCGGTGAGGACGCGCTCCTGACAGGTGGTCGGGTTGTACCCGACCTCCTGCTCGTACGCCGTGCCGGACGCCGTGCTGGTGCTGGAGCCGTCGAACTGGCAGGTGCCGTCGGTCTGCACCGTGCCGTCGATGGTCTTCACGGTGCCCGTCACACCGAACGTGCCGGTCGCGGCGTCGTCGGCGTAGGTGATCCACCCGTCGCTGCCGATCTCCACACCCGGAACGCCCGTGCTGGTCGGGGTCGGAGTGGGCGACGGCGTGTCGCCACAGCCGGGGGTCACCGTGCCCGCGGCCAGCCCCGTGCAGCCGGCCGGCGCGGCGTGGGCCATGCCCACGGGACCGCCGATGGCGAGCAGAGAGGCGGACAGGACGAGCGTGACCACGGGGCGCGGTCTGAATCGGGACATGAGGTTCCTTCTCTGGTGATAAAGCATTCATTGCGGAACCGTGCATGATTCAGAGCGGACTTCAGCGCCCCGCTGTGCGGCGTCGACTCCCCCCTGAGTCGCCATAACCGTACGAGTGATCGAATGCGAAGATCAACTGCGGATTCCCTCATTCCTGCAAAGGTATCTTTCCCGTTTGCCGGTGATGTTTTTACCTTTCGGTATCGGCAGATGACGAGACCGTGAACGGAGAACAAAAAAGGAGAACAAAAAAAGAGGGCGTGGGGTATTGGGACCCCACGCCCTCTTCCGCTCAGCGGATCAGGTGTCAGTGCCGGCGGTACGACCGCACATACCTGTACCCGGGCGAGCCCAGGCCGGTCACGTCGTCATAGCCGCGCACGGCCGACAGGGAGCTGTCCTTGCCGAGGCTGCGGACGGAGTACAGCAGGCCGCCGGAGGCGTCGAGGCCGTTGGCGTAGTCCACCCGGGCCACCGCCAGGTCGGCGCCGGTCGGGTGGTCCGTGATGTCGTGGAAGACGCCGCGCTTGCCGTACTTCGAGTAGATCACCGGGTTGGCGAAGCCGAGGGACCGGCCACCGCGGGCCTCCTGGGCCAGCGCCTGGACCGCGGCGATCACCGGGGCGGCCAGCGACGTGCCGCCGATGCGGTACTCGCTGTACTGCTGGGAGCCGTCCGGGAAGGTCTGGGTCTGGCCGACCAGGAAGCCCGTGTTCGGGTCGGCGATGGCCGCGATGTCCGGGACGACGCGGTTGCCGGCGGCGTTGTTGGCGGTGGCCAGCGCCTTCGGCACGACGCCCTTCTGGTAGTACGGCTGCGGCACCGTCTTGCTCGTGCCACCGCCCGCACCCGAGGTGAACGCGCCGGGGAAGCCTTCCCAGCTCTTGCCGTCGGCCGACAGCGTGGCCTTCTCGGTGCCCCAGCCGGTCTCCCACTGGTACGCGTCACCCTTGCCGACGGCCAGCGAGGTACCGCCCACAGCGGTCGCCCACGCGGAGTTGGCCGGCGAGTCCACCTGCTTCGTACCGGAGTTGGCGAGTTCGTCGCCGTCGTCACCGGAGGAGAAGTAGAAGCCGATCCCCTCGACCGCCCCCAGCTGGAAGACCTGGTCGTAGGCGGCCGCGCGGTCCGGCGTCTGGCTGGCCTCGGTGTCGCCCCAGGAGTTGGAGACGATGTCGGCCAGGTGATGGTCGACGACCTTGTGGAGGGAGTCCAGAAGGTCGTCGTCGTAGCAGGACGCCGCGCCCACGTAGGTGACGTCGGCCTTCGGCGCCACCGCGTGCACGGCCTCGACGTCGAGGGTCTCCTCGCCGTACCACCCGGCGGCCCCGCACTCCTCGGTCCTGGTGTAGGTGTCCGGCAGCGCCTGGTGCAGCTGGCCGTTGCTCCAGGACGCGTCACCGTTCGTCTGCGCGTACTGGCTCGCGTCGGCGGCGATGGTCGGTGAGGCGTAGGCGTCCGTGATGGCGACGCGGACCCCCTGGCCGGTGTAGCGACCGGCGCCGTAGACGGAACGCAACTGCCGGCCGGTGTAGCCCTTGACCGCGTACGGCACCTTGTGGCCGTAGGCGTCCGGCAGCGTGCTCGCGACGTTGGAGCCGAAGTACGAGGAGAACGGCCCGGAGTTCTTGTACACCGCGTCGGGGGGCGGCAGTTCGTCGTCGTGACGCGCCTTGTGCGGGGCGTTGTCCAGGCCGGTGACGGTCAGGACGGCGCCCTTCAGGCCGGCCGGGACGGATACGGTCCGCGCGGGGGCGCGGTACGTCTTCGAGCCCTTGGCGAAGTTGTGCAGCTGGGTGCCGAACGCCTTCTCGGCGGCGGCCACGTCACCGGAGACGGCGACGTAGTGCGGGGTGACCGCGGTGACGGTCAGACCGGCCGACGTCAGCCAGGACTTGACGGCGGCCACCTGGGCCCGGGTGGCCCCGAAGCGGGCCTGCGCCTGTCCGGCGCTCAGGTACTTGCCGTACAGCGGCGACTCGGGGTCGGACACCGCCCTGGCGTAGGCGGCGAGCCCGGCCCGGTCCCGTCCGGCCAGATAGACGCGGGCGCTGACCCGGGTGCTGTCGGAGGTGGCGCCCTTGTCCGCCGTGGCCGTGGCCCAGAGCGGCTTGCTGCCCTTCAGTACGTCACGGGCGGGGCTGTCCGCAGCGTGTGCCGCGGGTATGCCCAGCGCCAGCGCGCCGGCGATCATGGGCAGTGTCGCTGCCATGCTCACACCGGCGCGCACGGTGGCGCGGTTGGATCTCATAGAACCCCCTGCGATGCGGTTCGCATGCATGTAGTGGCTGGTATGCCATGCGATCTGCGCGCAGGCCCGCGGCGGTTCGGCCGACGAATGGATCACACGACGGAGGCCACTCTGTCGATGAACCGTTCATGCCAGGGGAACGCGGAAGTCAAGAGAAGCTCAAGGAGCCGTCACTTGAGGGTGTTCGGGGCCTTTGTGCTGGTGGTGCCGTTACGAACCGGGTTGCGCTCCCCGCTCCTTGAGCATCCCGGCCATCAGCTCGATCTCCGACCGCTGCGAGTCCACCATCCCCTGCGCGAGCCGCTTCTCCACGTCGACGATGCACTTGGCGACGCACCCCTCGGCCATGTGGACACCGCCCTGGTGATGAGCCGTCATCAACCGCAGATAGAGGATCTCCGCCGGTTTGCCGCTCAGCGACCGGAGCCTGTTCAGCTGGGTGTCGGTCGCCATGCCCGGCATCAGCGCGCCGTCCTCGCCGGAGGCCATGTCACCCATGCCCATCCAGGTCATCGGCGGGTCGGCGGACACCTTCGGCAGGTCCCACAGGTCCAGCCAGCCCAGCATCATGCCGCGCTGGTTGGCCTGCGTCTGCGCGATGTCGTACGCGAGCCGCCGCACCTCCTCATTCTTCGTGCGGTCCCGCACGATGTACGACATCTCGACGGCCTGTTGGTGGTGGACGGACATGTCCCGCGCGAAGCCGGCGTCGGCCGACTCCGCGCTCGGCGCCTGCGTGTCCGGTCCGCCGGACTCCTCGGCGACCGCGTAGGTGATCGCGCCGGCGGCGACCAGCACCGCCGCCGCCGTACCGGCGACCCAGCCGACGTACCCCCGGCTCACTTCATGACCCCGCCGGTGCACGAGGCGCCCGGCTCGGGCGTCTGCCGGCCCTGCACGTAGGTGGCGAAGAACTTGTCCACCTCCGGGTCCTTCGCGCTCTTCACCGCCACCTGGTGGCCCCAGGCCGACAGGATCAGCGGGGCGTCCTGGTTCTCGTACGGGCTCATCAGCGAGTACGGCGTCTTCTTCACCTTCGCCGCGAGCGCGTCGACGTCGGCCTTCTGCGCCTTGCCGGTGTACGTCACCCAGACCGCGCCGTGCTCCAGCGAGTGCACGGCGTTCTCCTCCGGCACCGGCTCGGTGTAGACGTCGCCGTTGCAGTTGAGCCAGACCGGATTGTGGTTGCCGCCGACCGGCGGGTGCATCGGGTACGACACCTTGGTCGTCACGTGCGTCCGGGACAGCTTGCCCGACCAGGTCTTCACCCCGTCCTTGCCGGTGGTGAAACCGCCGGAGTCCCCGGAGCCCTTGCCGTCGCCGCTCGCGGTCGTGTCCTTCGTGTCCGACTGGGAGTTCACCAGGACCACGCCGCCGACGGCGAGACCGGCGACGGCCACCACGGCGGCGGCGATGACGAGGATCCGGTTACGGCGTTCCTTGGCGCGCTCGGCGCGCCGCATCTCCTCTATGCGCGCCTTGCGCGCCGCGGTGCTGCTGTTGTTGCCGGAACCCATGAGGTGTCCTTCTGGGGAAAGGGACGTGGACGTGGTAGGTGGGGCCAGCTGATCGTAGTGGGGGAGGGCGGCGCTTCCGTAGGCAGGCGCGGGAACCGGTGGGATTCCGCCCGGGGCGACCCCGGCCGGAACGACCGGCTCCGGCGCGCCACGACGGGAACGCACGTTCGAACGTCTGGGGCTGTGGACGCGATCGCGCCCGCCCATGACGGATGCCAGTGCGAGCAGGCAAGATGGGCGAGAGCGCGGTACATCTGCCGTACGAGAGGCGTTCAGCACCAGGACGCTCGGGCGATCAAGGTCCGCAACGCGCGTGAAATGGTGTTGTGGTGGGATGCTCAGGTGCCCGACCGCCTCCCGTGGTGCGGGGGACAGGCGGCCTGACCAGCAAGGATGGGGAAGCGGAAGATGGACAAGCAGCAGGAGTTCGTGCTCCGGACCTTGGAGGAGCGTGACATCCGGTTCGTACGCCTGTGGTTCACGGACGTGCTGGGCTTCCTGAAGTCCGTCGCCGTGGCCCCCGCCGAACTGGAGCAGGCCTTCGACGAGGGCATCGGCTTCGACGGTTCGGCCATCGAGGGTTTCGCCCGGGTCTACGAGTCCGACATGATCGCGAAGCCGGACCCGTCCACCTTCCAGGTCCTGCCGTGGCGCGCGGAGACCCCCGGCACCGCCCGCATGTTCTGCGACATCCTCATGCCGGACGGCTCCCCCTCCTTCGCCGACCCGCGCTATGTCCTCAAGCGTGCCCTCGCCCGCACCTCCGACCTGGGCTTCACCTTCTACACCCACCCGGAGATCGAGTTCTTCCTGCTGAAGGACCGCCCGCTGGACGGCACCCGCCCCACCCCCGCCGACAACTCGGGCTACTTCGACCACACCCCCACCAACGTCGGCATGGACTTCCGCCGCCAGGCGATCACCATGCTGGAGTCGATGGGCATCTCGGTGGAGTTCTCCCACCACGAGGGCGCCCCCGGCCAGCAGGAGATCGACCTGCGGTACGCCGACGCGCTCTCCACGGCCGACAACATCATGACCTTCCGCCTGGTCATGAAGCAGGTGGCGCTGGAGCAGGGCGTCCAGGCGACGTTCATGCCGAAGCCCTTCTCCGAGCACCCCGGCTCCGGCATGCACACCCACCTGTCCCTCTTCGAGGGCGACCGCAACGCCTTCTACGAGTCCGGCGCCGAGTACCAGCTCTCCAAGGTCGGCCGCTCCTTCATCGCCGGCCTGCTCAAGCACGCCGCCGAGATCTCCGCGGTCACCAACCAGTGGGTGAACTCCTACAAGCGCATCTGGGGCGGCTCCGAGCGCACGGCGGGCGCGGGCGGTGAGGCCCCCTCGTACATCTGCTGGGGTCACAACAACCGCAGCGCCCTGGTCCGCGTCCCGATGTACAAGCCCGGCAAGACGGGCTCCGCGCGCGTGGAGGTCCGCTCCCTGGACTCCGGCGCCAACCCGTACCTCGCCTACGCCCTGCTGCTGGCGGCCGGCCTCAAGGGCATCGAGGAGGGTTACGAACTCCCGCCGGGCGCCGAGGACGACGTCTGGGCCCTCTCCGACGCCGAGCGCCGCGCGATGGGCATCGAGCCCCTCCCGCAGAACCTCGGCGAGGCCCTGTCCCTCATGGAACGCAGCGACCTGGTCGCCGAAACCCTCGGCGAGCACGTCTTCGACTTCTTCCTGCGCAACAAGCGCGCCGAATGGCACGAGTACCGCTCGGAGGTCACGGCGTTCGAACTGCGGAAGAACCTGCCGGTGCTGTAGGGGCAGGTCAGGGCTGGTTTCCACCTGACCCGACGGATGGGGGCGACGGTCGCGGACCGTCGCCCCCACTGCTCTCGCCATCGCGCTGGGGGTGGCCGACTGGCACGACGGAGGACCGGCCGCGGAAGCGGCTGCGCGGGCCGACATGCGGGTGCTGCGGGTGGCAGATCGCCGATTCGCCGTTCGCCGCCCGTAGCATGCGCTCGTGGCACCGCTGCTGGCCGTGTGCGCCGGATACTTCATGGTCATCCTGGACGTCACGATCATCAATGTCGCCGTGCCCGTGGTGGGCCGGGAGCTGGCGGCCTCGCTCACCGGCATCCAGTGGATCACCGACGGCTACACCCTGGTCCTCGCCGGGTTCCTGATGACGGGCGGCGCGCTGGGCGACCGGCTGGGCAACCGGCGCGTCTTCTGCTCCGGCGTGGTCGTGTTCACGCTCTCCTCGGCCGCCTGCGCGCTCGCGCCGAGCGCCGTCTTCCTCGTCGTGGCCCGGCTGGTGGAAGGACTCGGCGCGGCGCTGATCGTGCCCGGCTCGCTCGCCCTGCTCCAGGAGTCGTACCCGGAGCGGTCGGCACGCTCGCGCGCCTTCGGGTTGTGGGGGGCGATGGCGGGCGTCGCGGCATCCGCCGGGCCGCTGCTGGGCGGGCTGCTGGTGTCCACGGTGGGCTGGCGGTGGGTCTTCCTCATCAACGTGCCCGTCGGCGTGGCCTGCCTGCTCCTGACGACGCGGTATGTCGCTCCCTCACCGCGGCACGCCGACCGGGCCCTGGACCGGCCGGCGCAGTGTGCCGTGGTGGCGGCGGTGACCCTGCAGACCGCCGCGCTGAACGAGGCCGGCCGGCGCGGCTGGTCCGATCCGGCCGTGCTCGGCGGACTGGGGCTGGCCGCGCTCGCCGTGGTGGCGTTCCTGGTGCGCGAGCGGCTCGCCCGGTCGCCCGCCCTGCCCCTGCGGCTGCTGCGCTCGCGCACGCTGGGCGGAGCGGCCCTCGTCGGCCTGCTGTTCAACTTCGGCTTCTACGGCATGGTGTTCACGGCCAGCCTCGACTTCCAGCACCAGCGCGGCTTCAGCGCCCTGCGGACGGGGCTGGCGCTGTTCCCGGCGGTGGCGATGACCATGTTCGCCTCCGTGCTGTCCGGCCGGCTCGCCCGCCGCACCGGTGACCGTCCGCTGGTGATCTCCGGCATGCTCCTGGGCGCCCTCGGCCTCGGCGGCTGGGCCGCGGCGGGAACCGATCCGGCCTACCCGCTGCTGGTGGCCCCGATGATGGCCGCCGGGTTCGGCACGTCCTTCGCCCTGACCGGCTCGACCGCCACCGTGATGGGCGCCGTACCCCCGGCGTACGCGGGGCGGGCCTCGGCGCTGTTCAACACCACCCGCCAGATCGGCAGCGCCACCGGCGTGGCACTCGGCGGCAGCCTGCTGGCCACCAGCTCCGGCTACGGGGCCGGAGTCCGCACCAGCATGGCCGTAGGCGCCCTCGCCTACCTGACCGCGGCGGCCCTCGCGTGGCTGTGCGTCCCGCCCGGGCCGGGGCGGGGGCGGGGGGTGCCGAGCGCCGATGACGCCGACCACCGATGACGCCGACCCCGGCCCCGGTCCTCGGGGGGCCTGGCCCCGGTCCTTGGCGGTTTGCGGCTCCGGTCCTCGGGGGGCCCGGCTCCGGTCCTTGGCGGTTTGCGGCTCCGGGCCTCGGCGGCCTGCGGCTCGGGTCCTTGGCGGGCCCCGCTCCGGGCCTCGGCGGTTTGCGGCTCCGGTCCTCGGCGGGCCCGGCCCCGGTCCTTGGCGGCCTGCGGCTCCGGTCCTCGGGGGCCCGGTCCCGGTCCTCGGCGGCCTGCGGCTCCGGTCCTCGGGGGCCCGGTCCCGGTCCTCGGGGGCCCGGCCCCGGTCCTTGGCGGCCTGCGGCCCCGGGCCTCGGCAGGCCCCCGCCCCGGCCCTCGGCGGCCTGCGGCCCCGGTCCTCGGCAGGCCCCGCCCCGGGCCCCCGCGGCCCACGCCCAGACCCCCCGGGCGCCCGGCAGGTCAGCCGTTCAGGCACTCGATCTCGTAGTCCCCGGTGTCCTCGTCGATCGTGACGCCGTGGGTCTCGCTGCGGAAGCCGGGGAAGCGGCGGTCGAACGTCTCCAGGGCGGTCAGGTAGCGCAGGAGGGGGCCGTCGGGGGTGCCGGTGGACTCGCCCGGCATCAGGACCGGGATGCCGGGCGGGGTGACCGTCACCATCGCCGCCGCCACCCGGTCCGCCGCGTCGGCGATGCGGACCCGTTCCGTGCCGCCCCGCACCAGCCGCTGGTAGCAGTGCTGCGGCGGGAAGACCGGTTCCGGAAGCTGCTGGAAGGCCGTGTCCAGCAGCTCCACCAGACGCGCCGAACGCAGCTGGTCGTGCATCTGCCGGCACAGTTCGCGCAGGGTCAGGCCGGCGTAGCGGCGCGGGTGCGCGGCCACCGCCCCGGGCAGGACCCGTGCGAGCGGGGCGTCCCCGTCGTACAGGGCCTTGAAGTCCATCAGGGCGTCCAGCAGCGTGCCCCACTTGCCCTTGGTGATGCCCATGGAGAACAGGATCAGCGTGGTGTAGCTGTCCGTCTTCTCGACGACGATGTCGCGGGTGGCCAGGTACGCCGCCAGCACGCGTGCCGGGATGCCCTCCTCGGCCATCTCCCCGGTGGCGGTGATGCCGGGGCAGGTCAGCGTGACCTTGACCGGGTCCAGCATGCAGTGGCCCTCGGTCAGCCCGGGGAAGCCGTGCCAGGCCGCGTCCGGCTCCAGCAGCCAGCAGGACTGCTCCGTGCCGAGCAGCCGTGCCGGGGCCTCCTCGAAGGGCAGGCGCTCGCCCGTGGCCGGGTCGGTGACCTCCGGCGGCTGCCAGACGCCGAAGAACCACGGCGGCCGGTCCCCGGCGCTCGCCACCCGCCGCCCCAGCCGCACCATCTCCTGGCGGAAGCGGATCGCCTCGGTCACCGCCTCGTCCAGCAGCCACTCGCCCTGCGGCCCGTCCATCATCGCCGTCGCCACGTCCAGCGAGGCGATCATCGGGTACAGAGGGGAGGTGGTGCCGTGCATCATCAGGGCCTCGTTGAACCGGTCGTGCTCGACCGGCGCCCGCGGCGCGGGCCGCACGTGCACCATCGCCGACTGCGACAGCGCGGCCAGCAGCTTGTGCGTGGACTGGGTCGCGAACACCGTCGGCCGGTCCGGGCCGGGGAAGGCCGCCGCGTCCACGGACATGCCGTACCGGCCCGCGTAGAGCGGATGGAAGCGGGCGTAGGCGAACCACGCCTCGTCGAAGTGCACCCTCGGTGTGCTGGCCGCGAGCGCACGCGCGGTCGGTACGGCGTCGTAACTGAGGCCGTCGTAGGTGGAGTTGGTGAACACCGCGTACTGGGGGCCGGGCGCCACGGCGTCCTCGGCGAGCGGGTGCGCGGCGATCCGGGCCGCGATCGACTCCGCCGCCAGCTCCGCCGCGGGCAGCGGCCCGGCGAGACCGTAGCCGTTACGGGTGGGGATGAGGTAGACGGGCCGGGCACCGGAGACCACCAGCCCGTGCAGCACCGACTTGTGGCAGTTGCGGTCCACCAGCGCCAGTTCGTCACGGGTGACGCTGAAGTGGCCCACCAGGCGGTTGCAGGTGGAGTCGCCGTGCAGCACGAAGTAGGTGAGGTCGGCGCCGAAGACCCGGGCCGCGTTGCGCTCAGCCTCGCCGATGGGACCGGTGTGCTCGAACAGCGAGCCCAGTTCCTCCACCGAGATCGACAGGTCGGAGCGCAGCAGCCGCTCACCGAAGTAGTCGTGGAAGGCCCGTCCGGCGGGCGACTTGAGGAAGGCGACACCGCCGGAGTGGGCGGGGGTGTGCCAGGAGTACTCGTGGGTGTCGTCGAAGCGGCGCAGCGCGCGGAAGAACGGCGGCAGCACGTCCTCCCGGTAGCCGCGGGCGGCGCTGGTGATCCGGCCCGCGATGAACCCCGGGGTGTCCTCCAGCGGCCACACGTATCCGACGACCGTCTCCGACACCCACAGCGGCAGCTCCCGTACGCCCTCCTCGGGCATGATCAGGAACACCGGCAGGTCCCGGAAGCGCCGGCCGATCCGGCGCAGTACGGCGGCCCCGCCCGGGGTCTGCCCGACGGTGCCCGATGGCGGGGCGAGCGCGGCCCCGGGGCCGTCACCGCCGCGCCGCGCGGCGCCTCCGGGCAGGTCCCAGGCGACCAGGGCCGCCGTCAGGCCCGCCTCGGTCCGCAGCACGGCGTCGGCGTCCTCGGCGGTGACCGCCCAGCGCACCTCGAAGCCGTCCGCCTCCACCGCGTCCCGGATCTTGCGCAGCTGCTCCGCCCCGGCGCCCTCGGCGCGCGGATGCTGCGGTACCGCGACCAGGATCCTGCTGTCGGCCATCCTCGCCCGTCCCTCTCCCGGCAACCCCCCGGCCGCCGCCCCGAAAAAGTCTCCGGGGCGGCCG
This sequence comes from Streptomyces sp. NPDC042638, assembly GCF_040647235.1. Classification (NCBI taxonomy): domain Bacteria; kingdom Bacillati; phylum Actinomycetota; class Actinomycetes; order Kitasatosporales; family Streptomycetaceae; genus Streptomyces; species Streptomyces sp. NPDC042638. The sequence goes on along the minus strand of NZ_JBEZBT010000017.1, from coordinate 7,611 downwards.
CCGGGCCGCCGGGCGGGGCGTGCCGCAAACCACCGTGACGACGGAAATCCCCGGCCGCCGGGTTGACGCGGGAGGCGGTCAGCCGAGGTACGCCGGCGACACGGCGGCCGGGCTGATGCGCCGCGGCCCGCCCGAGCCGTCCGCCGGGACCTCGTACAGGTCGGCGCCGTAGTCGCCGGGCAGCGCGTAGACGACCGTACGCGCGTCCCGCCACACCGCCTGGTCGTCCACGCTGCGCGGCTCGGCCAGCGGGGTCTCCCGCATCGTCCGCAGGTCCAGCACGTACAGGTGCCAGGGAGCGTCCTTCGGCAGGCCCTCGACCCGCTTCTTGTACGCGATCCGGGTGCCGTCGGGAGACAGGGACGGGCACTCGACGTTCTCGTGGACGGTGGTGACGGTACGGGTCCGCAGGTCACCGCGGACCAGATAGGTGTGCCCCTCGGTCGCCAGGGTCGCGTAGAAGGTGCGGTCGTCCGCCGCGAACGTCACGCCCCAGAAGTTGACGTCCGCCGCCCGGTACGGGTGTCCGTCCCTGACGATGTGGAAGGTCTCCAGGGAAGGGATCAGTTTTCCGCTGCGGGTGTCCACGACGGTCGCGCGCGTGGAGAAGTTCGTACCGGCGTACGAGTCACCGCCGACGAACGCCGTCCAGGCGGCGAGGTGTCCGGTGGGGGAGACCCGCGCCCGGGACGGGATGCCCGGCACGTCGTAACGGTCCACGGTGTGCAGGCGCGCGTCCAGGATCAGCGCGCGGTAGGTGTCCGAGACCGGCCCGTGCACGGCCTGCAGGCACACCCCGGTGCCGGAAGCGGCGTAGAACCGCAGGCACTTGACGCCGGAGGCGGTGCGCGGCGCGGCCGGGTCGCCGGCCGGGACGCTCGTCAGCTCGTCGCGGTGCGGTCCCCAGGCCATGTTCCGGAACACCAGGCGTCCGGGCCTGTCCAGCGTCACCGCGCCGGGGGTGACCCGGGGGCCGCCCGCCTGCGCGTGGTCGCGGCGGTCCGCCCGCGCGGAGGCGTGCAGCACCGACGCCAGTCCGACCGCCGCCAGCACGGCGACGGCCGCGACCAGGATCAGGATCCGGTTGCGTACGGTCATGCGGGCACCGTCCCCTTCGGCCGCAGGGTGAGGGAGAAGGCGGCGCACGCGGCCAGTGCCGCCACCGCCCCCGCCAGGGCCGCCCGGTCGCCCCACACCGCCCAGGCCGCCCCGAACAGCAGCGAGCAGGCGAACCGGGTCAGCGCCTGCCCGGTCTGTACGACGGCCAGCCCGGACGAGCGCAGCGCCTCCGGCACGCTGTCCGAGGCCGCCGCCATCAGCACCCCGTCGGTCGCCGCGTAGAAGGTGCCGTGCAGGGCGAGCACCAGGTACGGCAGCCCCGCGCCGTGCCAGGAGGTCAGCAGCGCGAGGTAGGCGAGGAGCAGGGCGCCGTGGCCGGCCAGGAACACCGTCCACCGGCCCACCCGGTCCGCGAGCCGGCCGAGCGGCACCGCCAGCAGCAGGAAGGCGGCGGCCGTACCCAGGGGCAGCAGCGCGAACCAGCGGTCGGGGACGCCGAGGCGGCGCTGGAGCAGCAGGTAGACGAAGGAGTCGCTGACCGTGGCGAGGCCCAGCAGCAGCGCGCAGACGGTGATCCGGCGCAGGTCGCGGCCGCGCAGCAGCCCCACCGCGGCCCGCAGGGTCGGCCGCGTCGTCACCGCCGCCGTACCGCGCCCGCCCGGCACGAAGAGCACGAGCACCAGCACGCCCAGCACGGCCACGCAGAAGCTCACGGTGAACACCGCGTCGTACCCGTCCACGGTGGCCCGCAGGATCAGGAACGCCGCCAGCGGCCCGAGCAGGGCCCCGGCCGTGTCCATCGCCCGGTGCACCCCGAAGGCGCGACCGCGTGTCTCCGGCGTGCTGGACAGGGAGATCAGCGCGTCGCGTGGTGCCGTCCGCAGCCCCTTGCCGGTGCGGTCGGCGGCGAGCACGAACCCGATCGGGGTGAGCGAATGCGCCATCAGCAGCAGCGGCTTGCACACGGCCGAGATGCCGTACCCCAGGCCGGCGACCCACTTGTGCCGCCCGCCGCCCCGGTCGGCGAGGTGCCCGCCGGCGAGGCGTACGACGGCCGAGAACCCGTTGTAGATGCCGTCCAGCAGTCCGAAGCCCAGCGGGGACAGGCCGAGCCCGGTCACCAGGTACAGCGGCAGCACCGCCGTCACCATCTCCGACGACACGTCGGTGACCAGGCTCACCGTCCCCAGCGCGAGCACGGTCGGCGCGACCGCGGCACGGCGCCGCCCGGCGTGCGGCCGGGCGGCGCCATGAGCGGACGTACTGGAGCGGCTGTCCGCTACGTACACGTCAGGACGCCCAGATGCCGGTGATGTCCTTGGCGGAGGCCGCGTTGCCCGCGTGCGCGGTCAGGCCCTGGGTGTCCTCCAGGGTGCGCAGCAGGTCGTAGTGGTTGTACGTGGTGGAGGAGCTGGCACCGGCGGTCACGGGCTGCCCGTAGAACACGGTGGGGATCTTGTTCCCGCTCAGCCGGTTGTCCTCGTCGAAGGTGACGACGAGCAGGCTGTTGTGGGTCTTGGCCCAGGTCGCGTAGGCGCCCAGGTTGTTCTTCAGCCAGGTGTCACCGCTGGACACCGAGCAGTCGTGCATGTCGCTGCACAGGTTCGGCACGACGAACGACAGCTGGGGCAGGGCCGAGTAGTCGGCCGGGAACTGCGCGAAGGTCTTGGCGCTCGACGTCGGCACGTTGCTGAACCCGAACCAGGGGTTGTGCTTGCGCGCGTAGTTGCCGCTGCTGCACGTCGTCGAGCCCTGGCTCGGCAGGGTCTCGTTGTAGCTGGCCCAGCTGCGGCCCGCGGCGATCTGCTCGGACGCGAGGTTGGGCGCCGAGGAGAAGCCCGGGGTGTAGCAGCTGTCGTCGGTGATGCCCTGCGTCGAACCGGAGAACATCGCGAAGTAGTTGGGCTGGCTCGGGTGGGTCTCGGCGTACGACTGGGTCAGATTGGCGCCCCCGGTCTTCAGCGAGTTGATGTACGGCGCGCTGGAGGACCCGATGACCTGGCTGTACGCATGGTTCTCGAAGACCACGACGACCACGTGGTCCGGGCTGGGGACGGCGCCCGCGGCGTGCGCGGACTGCTCGCCGAGCCCGGTCCACAGCCCGACCGCGGCCGCGGCGAGGGCCGCCGCGGACGCCACGACGGTACGGGCACGGCGGTACACGGAACTGCCGGACACATCAACCTCCGGGGTAAGGATGGACGGCTGGCGGTGCGGACAGAGCATGCACACGCCAATATTCCCTCCGCCCAAGCCGGCCAACCTCACAGGTGAAGACCGGATGAACGACGGGTACCCCCACTGCCATGGCGGACATCCTCATCGGCACCTGCGGTTGGACCGACCCGGCACTGCTGCGCAGCGGCTGGTACCCACCCGGCAACCGGGACCCCGAGAAACGCCTGCGCCACTACGCGACCAGGTTCTCCCTGGCGGAAGCCGACTCCCCGTACTACGCCCTCCCGAGCAGCCGCACCACCACCCTCTGGGCGGAGCGCACACCCCCCGGCTTCCGCTTCGACGTCAAGGCGTTCTCCCTCCTCACCGGCCATCCCACCCGCCCCACCGCACTCCCCCCGGACCTCCGCGACCACCCCCGGGACGAGGCCCTGCGCAGCGAGATCTGGACCCGCTACGCCGAAGCGCTGACCCCCCTGCGCGACACCGGCCGCCTGGGCACCCTCCTCTTCCAGTACCCGCCCTCCCTCACCCCCGGCCCGCAAGCCGAGTCCTTCATCCGCACCGCCCGCGAACGCGCCCGCGACTGGCCCTTCGCCGTGGAGTTCCGCAATCCCGCCTGGTGGGAGAGCGACCGTACGGCGTCCTTCCTCAGGGACCTGGACGCCACGGCCGTCGCCACGGACACCTGCGAGGGCCCGCAGCAGACCCCCGTCACCACCCCTCACCTGGCCATGGTCCGCTTCCACGGCCGCAGCCCGCACTGGCTGACGGGGACCAAGGAGGACCGCTTCCGGCACACCTACACCGAGCGGGAACTCACCGAGTGGCTGCCCCGCGTCCGGCCCCTGGCCGAGCGGGCCAAGGAAGTCCACCTGCTCTTCAACAACTGCTGCGGAGACGCGGCGGTCAGGGCGGCGGAGACGATGACCGACCTGCTGGCTCAGGCGCATCTTTAGCGCATCTGCAACCATCACGCAGTAAAGGTGATCATTGACATACTCGAACTAATTGGCGAGCGATCCCACAGGTCTTCCCCTACGGTGTTCATCGACCAAGTAAGCCTGTTCTCAGGGGGATTCATGCGTAAGAGCCTTACGGGGAAGCGCAAGCTCGCGGTCGTGGGGACGCTGACCGCCGTCGCCATCGGCGTGCCCGCGGTGACCGCGGTCGCGGCCGAGATCAACACCAGTAGGCTTCCGTTCTCGATCGCCACCGCGGGCAGCGCGGAGGACGGCGACCGCTGGAAGGGCAGCGGCAGCGGTCACGCCAAGCCGTGCGGCGATGTCCCGGTGAACGACACCAGGACCTTCAGCGTCTACATCTACCAGGACAAGAGCCTGCGTCCCGACCCGCAGATCGCCAGCACGTCCCGCAGCTACAAGCAGGCATACGGCTGCGGCTCGTACAAGGGCACGAGCACCGGCGGCAAGTACTACACCAAGGCCAGCTGGGCCGGTATTCCCGGCAGCCGGGCCTATGGTTACGCCAGCGCCGAAAACTGATCCGGACTCAGGAACCACGTGACCACTCACCACAGCACCGCCGCGACCGGCTCCCAGCCGGTCGCGGCGGTCGCGGGCGTCACCGTGCGGTACGGAACGACGATCGCCCTCGACGATGTCTCCCTCGCCTTCCCCCCAGGGGTCACCGGTCTGCTCGGCCCCAACGGAGCGGGGAAGAGCACGTTGCTGTCGCTGCTGAGCACGGCTCGCACACCCAGGTCCGGGACCGTCACTGTCCTGGGGGAGCAGGCGACGGGACGGGCCCGCGTGCAACGGCTCAGGCAGCGGACCGGAGTGCTCCCGCAGTCCTTCGGCTTCTACCCGCGCTTCACCGTCCTCGAGTTCACCGAGTACGCGGCATGGCTGCGCAAGGTCCCGGCCGCCCGGCGACGGCAACGGGCCGTCGAGGCCCTCCGCCTGGTGCAGATGGACCAGCACGCCGGCCGCAGGATGGGTGCGCTGTCCGGCGGCATGCTGCGCCGCGTCGGCATCGCCCAGGCCATGGTGAACGAACCCTCCCTGGTCCTCCTCGACGAGCCGACGGTCGGACTCGACCCGGCCCAGCGGGTCGGCTTCCGCAGCCTGATCAGGGAGTTGGGCGACCGCTGCGCCGTCGTCATGAGCACCCACCTCGCCGAGGACGTCGCGCACGTGTGCGACCGGGTCGCCGTCCTGCTCGACGGCACGGTCCGCTTCACCGGTACGGTCGCCGAACTGTGCGCCCTGCCGGCCCGCGACGCGTCCCCCGAGGACCCCGGCGCCGGGGACACGGAAGTCGACGGTACGGCCGTGGAAGCCGGCTACCTGCACCTGGCCGGCACGGAAGCGGCGGCGATCTGATGCGCATCCTGCTGACCGAGATGCGGCGGGGCGAGGCCAAGTGGGCCGGCGCCCTCATGGGAGCCGTCGGCGTCTACTACTTCACGAACGAGAGCCCCGGCGACAGCGACTGGATCGGCTGGTGGACCCAGACCAGCCTCCAGGTCCAGCTCTTCTCGGTGATCGTCATGGGCTCGGTGATGAGCTCGGCGGGCGCCTGGGGAGCGGGCCGCGCCTTCCGCCACCGCACCCGCTCCTGGGCCGACACCGCCGCCCGGGGCGGATGGTCACAGGCGCTGCTGCTGTGGCTCGCGGCATGGCTGTGGGCCCTGATCGCCTATGTCCTGTTCATCGTCATCGCCTTCTCGCGCACGGCGGCGGTCAGCGACGTCACCGAACCCGCGTGGACACCGCTGCTGCTCGGCGCGAGCATGATGGGCCTGCAGATCGCCCTCGGGGTCGCCATCGGCTCGGCGCTCCCGTCGCGGGTGATCGCGCCCTTCGCCGGAATCCTCTGGTACGGCCTCTTCGTCGTCGTCGCGTTCGTGCCCGGCACCGCCCTCGACAAGCTGTTCCCGGCCATCGACGAGTTCTGGAGCTCGGAGTTCGAGCCGAACACCACCCGCATGCTCACCGCGGTCGCCTGGTGCCTCCCCCTCGGCCTGCTGCTGCTCGCGCTGCCCGCGCTGCGACGCCGCGCGGCCCTCACACCGCGGCCCGTGGCCCTGGGGGCGCTCACCCTCGTCGCCTTGGTCGCCGGCGGCACCCTCGTGGCGTTCCGCACCCCCGTACCCGACTCGTACTGGGCGGTCCGCAAGGCGCAGCCCGCGCACCCGCTGTGCGCCGGCAGCGGTGGCACCACGTTGTGCCTGTGGCCCGAGGACCGCCACCTCCTGCCGCAGGCGCGCGCCGCGGTGCGGACCGTGGACTCCCGGCTCGGCTCGCTGGGCGGGTTCAACCGCCGCTTCTACGCCGACGGCCTGAAGCGTCCGGCGGGCGACACCGCCGCACTGTCCGTGATGTCACCGGCCGAGAGCCAGGCCGACCTGACCGCCGCCATGTTCGCCGCGGCGCTGCCCCAGCCCACGTCGCCGGACTGCTCGCCCCACATCCTCCAGGAGACCGGCGGCTACCCCGACACCTTCCTCTTCGAGGCCGTCGTACGCGACCGCGTCGGTGCGCCCGGCGACTACTTCGGCGAGAAGTTCGGCCGCGCCCTCACCCGGGTCACCAGCGCCCCGCGTGCCGCGCAGGACGCCTGGATCGAGCAGGCGGCCCAGCGGATCCGCTCCTGCGAGCCCGTCCCCCCGCTTCCGCGGTGAACCCCGCGGCCGATCCTGTGGAGTCACCTCGCATGAGCGCGGTACGCAGTCCCCGGTACAGCGCCGTCGTCGCCTTCCTGCGCTGCCGCGGCCTGCCCAGGGCCGCCGGGCCGGCCCTGCTCGTCGCCCTGGCGGCCACCGCGTTCGCCGGGCAGCGCGTGGCCCTGCCGCAGTTCCGGTACCTGGTCGACTTCAGCGTCCCGGTGGCCGAGGTCGTCCCGCTCGCCTACGCCGTGATCCTGGCCACCACACTCTTCTCACCCATGGCCGACCTGGAGCGGACGTCCGCCCAGCCGATGCGGCGCCACCGGGCCGTGTACCTGGGGGGACTGCTCGTCCTGGCGCTGGCCCTGAGCGCGCTTCCGCTGCTCGCCGGCGCCACGCGGGAGGTGACCGTCGCGGCCGCCCGCAACGTCGTCGGCTACCTCGGCCTCGCCATGATCAGCGCCCGCCTGTTCGGCAGCGGCCTCGCCTGGCTGCTGCCACTGGGCATGTTCGGGCCGACGCTGCTCATCGGCGTGCGCAGCGACAACACCCCGCAGCCCTGGGCCTGGTCCCTGCACCCCGCTTCCGCCACCTCGGCCGCCGTCCTGGCCGTGGCACTCTGGCTGGCCGGCGCGTGCGCGGCAGCGACCGGCCACCCTCGCCAGACGGAACGGGCCGAGCAGAACTAGGGCCTGTCTGACAATTCCCGTCTGCCTCGCGACGCCATGCACGCACTCTCGCCG